>CAIPGJ010000602.1 GCA_903864555.1 uncultured Pseudomonadota bacterium
CCTGATTGGGCTCACCCATCCAGGTCATGAAGTTGACGAGGTCGCGGGAAAACGTGTCGTATTCGGCAGCGGACATTGCCCCTGGCTTGATGGTCTCGAACTTGACCACCTTGCGCACGCCGCCGTGACCATCAGACACATCCTTGCCATCGGTATCCTTCATCACCTCAACCTTGCGCACCCGCTCCCCCTGCAGGTTCCAGAGGACATGCGGCATGGCGACCTTGTCAAAAACAACGTTGTTCCAGCCAGTCGTTGTTTCAGAGTCGCGATAGAAGCCACGCAAATAGGTGTAAAGCCAGTCGGCTCCGCGTGAACGTGCCACCACGGAAAGATCTGGCGGCGCCGCACCGAACCATTCGGTGGCATTCTTCCTGGTCATGCCGGAATTCATCATTTCACCCACCTTGTCAGCGGAGAAAAGCAGATTTTCCCGGATCTGATCTTCGGTGAGGCCTATATCCTTCAAGCGGCTGTACCGCATGAGGGATGCGGAGTGGCAGTTCAGGCAATGATTGACGAAATTTCGGGCGCCGGCCTGCAGGCTGGCCACGTCACGCACATCAATCGGGGCACGATCTAGGACGACCCCAGCTTGGGCGGCGATCGCACCGGAACCTGCCGACAAGGCAGGCACTAACAGCAGAATGGCTAGCAGTTTTTTCATTACCAGGTCAGCCTTTGGGGTTCCGGTTTTACCTTGTCGATGCTGGTGTACCAGGGCATCAACACGAAAAAGGCGAAGTAAAGCATCGTCCCAACTCGTGCCACGACGGTGGCACGCTCGACGTTGCCCAGCCAGGGCCCGAACTGCCCCCAGACATTCGTTGGTTCGGTGCCGAGATAACCAAGCACCACAAAATTCAAAACGAAGAGGGCGAGCGCTCCCTTGTAGATCGGTCCCTTGTAGCGGATCGATTTGACAGGGCTGCGATCCAGCCATGGCAACACCAGCAGGATCATGGTGGCAGCTCCCATTGCCGCGACGCCAGGGAACTGTGACCCCAGGACCGGCGGCACGGCGCGCAGGATGGAGTAGTAAGGCGTGAAATACCACACTGGCGCGATGTGCGCAGGAGTCTTCAGCGGATCAGCTGGAACGAAATTGTTGTATTCGAGGAAATAACCACCCATTTCCGGCGCAAAGAACACGATGATGGCAAACACAAACAGAAATACCATCACGCCAAAAATATCCTTCACCGTGTAGTACGGGTGGGAGTAGATGCCGTCCAGTGGCAATCCGGTGGCCGGATCCTTGGGTTGCTTCTTGATTTCCACACCGTCCGGGTTGTTGGACCCAACCTCATGAAGCGCGGTCAGGTGAGCCGCGACCAATCCGATCAACACCAGTGGAATGGCAATCACGTGGAACGCGAAGAAGCGATTCAACGTGGCGTCGGAAACCACATAGTCACCGCGAATCCACTCTGACAGGTCAGGCCCGATCAGGGGAATGGTGCTGAACAGGTTGACGATCACCTGGGCGCCCCAGAAAGACATCTGGCCCCAGGGAAGCAGGTAACCGAAGAAAGCTTCCGCCATCAGGCACAGATAGATCAATACACCGAAGATCCAGAGCAGTTCCCGGGGTTGCCGGTACGAACCGTACAGCAGGGCCCTGAACATATGCAGGTAGACGACCACGAAAAAGGCGGACGCCCCGGTCGAATGCATGTAGCGGATGAGCCAGCCGAAGGGCACCTCCCGCATGATGTATTCGACGGACGCAAAGGCCTGGGTGGCATCCGGCTTGTAATTCATCGTCAGGAAGATGCCCGTGACGATCTGCAGCACCAGCACGAATGCCGCCAGAGAGCCAAAGTAGTACCAGAAATTGAAATTCTTCGGGGCAATGTATTTGCCCCACTGCTCTTCCCACATCTTGATCAGGGGGAAGCGTGCATCCACCCAGCCGACCACGCCATTGAGCGGGCCGAATCCGGTGACGGGTCGTTTCTCTGTGGCAGCCATCTATCAGGCCCCCTTCTTGTCGTCGCCGATCAGGATCTTGCTGTCGGACAGATAGGTGTAGGGAGGCACTTCCAGGTTCACAGGTGCAGGCGCCCCCTTGTAGACGCGCCCGGCAAAATCAAATTTGGAGCCATGACAGGGACAATAGAATCCGCCAGCCCAGTCCGCGCCCATTTCCGCCTGGGCATCCAGGGACTTCACCTGGGGCGAGCAACCCAGGTGGGTGCAGACTCCCACCAGCACAGCAAACTCGTCCTTGATGGAACGGTATTCATTGGTTGCATACTCGGGTTGCTGCTTGGCCGCCGACTTCGGATCAGCAACGACCGCGTCGCTTTTCTTGATCCCTTCCAGCATCTCCTTGGTGCGGCGTAACACCCAAACCGGCTTGCCGCGCCACTCCTTGACCTGCATTTCGCCAGGCGCCATGCCGCCAATGTCGACTTCCACCGGGGCGCCAAGCGCCTTGGCACGTTCCGAGGGCAACATGCTGGCCGCAAAAGGCAGGGCGGCGGCAACCCCGGCGCAGGCTCCTGCTGCTGCAGTCACGGCCACGACTTTGCGGCGGCCGTCGTTGATTTGATCACTCATCTGTTTGGGACCTTGGTCTGAAGCTTCTGGACGGAAGGAATAGGTGGTCGCTTCGAAAAGCTGTTTATTATAACGGAAAGGCCTCTAAAACATCAAA
>CAIPGJ010000603.1 GCA_903864555.1 uncultured Pseudomonadota bacterium
AGTGCACGCAGCGGCGCAGGATGGCGTCGGCCTCCTGCCCTTCGGGGGTGTCGCGGATGAAGTCGGCGAGCGAGGTCTGCATCAGGGGTTCAGGTTAAAGGTTGACGTCGGGGGTTCACGTCGGGGGTTCACGTCAGAGGTCCGCATACAGCCGGCCGGGGTTGAACACGCGCAGTGGATCGAAGGCGGTTTTGAGCCGGCGGTGGATGTCCATGAGCGCCGGTGCGGGCAACTGGAATACCCCGTCGGATTTGTCCCCGCCGCGGAACAGCGTGGCATGGCCGCCTGCGCGGGTGGCGGCGTCGCGCACGGTGTGCGTATCGGCGTGGGTGGCGATCCAGCGCTGCGATCCGCCCCACTCGATGAAGCTGGCCCCGGGCAGCGCCAGCGGCGGTGTCACCGACGGCAGGGACAGGCGCCACAGGGCGGTGTCGGCATCACGGTGGAAGAAGGGGTGGGTCTGCTCGCGCGCGCCGCGCCAGAAGCGGGTGGCCTCGTCCTCGGGCAGGCGTTCACCACCCAGGTGATCGGCTGCTGCGCGCACGGCGCTGGTGGCACCGGAGAGGCGCAGCGTGAGCTCGTCCCCGCACCAGGTGCTGGCGGAGATGGGCAGCGGCCGCCCGGCCCACTGGTTGAGGCTGGTGAGGGCCCGGTCCTGCGGCAGCTCGAAGCGCAACGTGGCCTCGGCCGGCGGCAGGGGCAGCACCTTGAAGGAGGCTTCGAGGATGAGGCCCAGGGTGCCGAGCGCGCCCGCCATGAGGCGCGAGATGTCATAGCCGGCCACGTTCTTCATGACCTGGCCGCCGAAGGTGAGGACATCGCCGCGACCGTCCATGATGCGGGTGCCGAGCACGAAGTCGCGCACGGCGCCGGCCTGGGCGCGACGCGGTCCGGCGAGGCCGGCTGCGAGCATGCCGCCCAGCGTGGCCTGCGGCCCGAAGTGCGGCGGCTCGAAGGCCAGCATCTGGCCACGGGCTGCGAGTGCGGCCTCCAATTCCGCCAGCGGCGTGCCGCAGCGCGCGGTGACGACGAGTTCGGACGGTTCGTATTCGATGATGCCGGCGTAGGCACGCGTATCGAAGGGCTCGCCCTTCGCTTCGCCACCATGAAAGGCCTTGCTGCCGCCACCCTGCAGGCACAGGGCCTGCCTGGCGGCAGCGGCAGCGCGCACGCGGGCGGACCACTGCGCGAGCACGGGGTGATCGGGGGTGGCGGTTTTATCCAATGCGGCCTGCATCAGAAACGCGGCAGCCCGGGATGGGCCGGCGCGGCGCTGCTCACGTGCATGCGGCCGTATTCGGCGCAGCGGTGCAGCGTGGGGATGTTCTTGTCCGGGTTGAGCAGGCCCTGCGGGTCGAAGGCCAGCTTCAGGGCGCGGAACAGCGCCAGCTCCGCCGGGGCGAACTGGGTGCACATCTGGTTGATCTTCTCGATGCCCACGCCATGCTCGCCGGTGATGGTGCCGCCCACCTCGACGCATTTCTCCAGCACTTCGCCGGCGAAGGCTTCGGTGCGCGCCAGTTCATCGGGTTTGTTGGCATCGAAGAGGATGAGCGGGTGCAGGTTGCCGTCCCCGGCATGAAAGACATTCGGGCAGCGCAGGCCGTACTTCTTCTCCATGGCGGCGATGAAGCGCAGTATCTCGCCCAGGCGCCGGCGCGGGATGGTGCCGTCCATGCAGTAGTAATCGGGCGAGATGCGCCCGACCGCAGGAAAGGCGGCCTTGCGCCCGGCCCAGAAGGTCTGCCGCTCGGCTTCATCACGCGAGACACGGATGGCGGTGGCACCGGAGCCGCGCAGCACCTCGCTCATGCGCGCGATCTCCTCGGCGACTTCTTCCGGCGTGCCGTCGGATTCGCACAGCAGCAGCGCCGCGGCCTCCAGGTCGTAGCCGGCGTGCACGAACTGCTCGACGGCCTGGGTGGCGGGCTTGTCCATCATCTCCAGGCCGGCCGGGATGATGCCGGCGGCGATGACATCGGCGACGGCGTTGCCGGCCTTCTCCACGTCATCGAAGGACGCCATGATGCAACAGGCCTGCTCCGGCCGCGGGATGAGGCGCAGGCTGACTTCGGTAACCACGGCGAGCATGCCCTCGCTGCCGATGGCCACGGCGAGCAAGTCATAGCCCGGGGCATCCAGCGCCTCGGAGCCCAGTTCGACGGGTTCACCCGAAGCGGTGTAGCCGCGCACACGCATGACGTTGTGCACGGTGAGGCCGTACTTGAGGCAGTGCACGCCACCGGAGTTCTCCGCAACGTTGCCACCGATGCTGCAGGCAATCTGGGATGAGGGATCGGGGGCGTAGTAAAGGCCATAGGGCGCCGCCGCTTCGGACACCGCCAGGTTGCGCACGCCGGGTTGCACCCGCGCAATGCGCGCGACCGGGTCGATGCTGAGGATGCGCTTCATCTTGCCCAGGCCGAGGAGCACGCCATTGCCCAGGGGCAGCGCGCCACCGGACAGCCCGGTGCCAGCGCCGCGGGGCACCACCGGCACCTGCAATTCATGGCAGATGGAGAGGACGGCCTGCACCTGCTCGGCGGTGGAGGGCAGGGCCACCACCATGGGCAGCTGGCGGTAGGCGGACAGACCATCGCATTCGTAGGGGCGGGTGTCTTCACCCCGATGCAGCAGGGCCCCAGGCGACAGCACGGACTGCAAGCGCGCCACCACCTCGGCCTGGCGGATGAAGTCGATGTGGCCGGCGCGTTCGTTCACCGGGCCGGCCTGATGCGAGTTAACGCGGAACGGATGGTGGCGCTCCGGGTATGGATGCGCAGGGCAGAACAGCGGTTACCGCAGGAAGGATGCATGGCTCAGACAAATCGATACCGGTGTGCATCCTAGGCGGCGGGCACCGCCGCGTCAAACACTCAACCGACGCGTTGAAAGCAGCCGGGGCGCCTTCCACCTTCAACCCGCCCCAAGCCCAAGGAACGGGCGAACGGATCAGCCTCGCGAGGTGTCCGGAGAAACGCCCAGTTCGCGCGACAGGGATTGCAGTGCCGTCTCCAGCGCAGCCAGTTCATTGGGAGACAGGCGGGCGATGGCTTCGGGCAGCCTGCCGCTGGCAGGATCAGGGGCTTGCTTGAGGACTTTTGTGCCCACTTTGGTGACGAACAGTCGCACAACACGGCGGTCAGCCTCGTCACGGGTACGTGTCAGACAGCCGGTAGACTCAAGTTTTTCCACCAGGTTGCTGGTGGTGGACTGGTGCAATGAGAGCTTGTCGGTCAGCTCCAGTACCGTGCAACCGGGGCTGGACTGTACATGCCAGAGTGCCCACAACTGGGCGCCACTGAGGATGCCTTCAGCTTGTCCATCCTTGCCAGCAAGATGACGCTTGACCGCTGTCACGACGCGCCGGAACGTGACTATGGTTTTGCGGATGCGCTGCTCCTGACCGGAGCGTGTGCCAGCAGTCTTTTCGGGTGTTTTTTTCACGGTCTCCGGGCTCGCGCTGATTACTTAAGAGTTGCTTAAGTTTAGCCGGAGAAATTTGCATTGGTGTGAATATTTGTATCCGCGACCCGCTATTTTCACGGTTTCTGACAACGCGCTTACATACAGTAAGCGGTATAAAGGCGATCCGGTGAAAAAAGCAGGGAAGCCCACCCAAAAAAACGGGCGCCTTGCGGCGCCCGTTTGATTGTCCCGGAAGCTTGCGCTCCGGATCCACAACGCGATCTTAGAAGGTGTGGTTCAGGGACACGGCGATCAGGTTCATGTCTTCGCCGGAACCCAGCGACGCGCCACCCGCGCCATAGCCGTTGCCGGTCATGGAGGTGATGTCGTAGCCCGAAGCAGCAGAGTTCTTCACCTTCACCCAGCTGATGCCAGCGTTGGTGCGGTTGGAGAAGCTGTAGTTGTAGGCCAGCGAGGTCTGCTTGGAGCCCTGGTCGCCGATCTGCGCCTTGTCGTCACCCGACTTGATGTACATGAAGCCGAAGGTGTTCTTGCCCACCTTGTAACGGACCGGGATCCACCACTTG
>CAIPGJ010000604.1 GCA_903864555.1 uncultured Pseudomonadota bacterium
ACCAGGTCACCATGAAAACAATGTGCAGGGATTTGACCCAGAGCATAGGGACAGCTTTCCTTGTCGGCCTGTACTGCGTATGCGGAGAACCAAGCTTACTGCAACAGCCGGCGCCGATACAGCACGATGGCGGCGTAGAAGGCGATGACGGCGTAGGCCAGCAGCACGCCCGCATGCAGCGCGATGTCGGCCGGCACCTGCCCCTGCAGCAGCGGTCGCACCAGCAGCGTGGCATGCGAGAGCGGCAGCAGCATGGCCAGGGCATGCAGCGGCCCCGGCAGCTGCTCGATCGGGAAGAACACGCCGCACAGCATGGCCATGGGCGTGATCACCAGCGTGAAGTAGTACATGAAGAAGTCGTAACTGGGCGAGAGCGCGGTGATGGTCAGTCCCAGCGCGGCGAAGCACAGGCCGATGAGGGGAATCACGGCCAGCACCCACAGCGACAGCGGCGAGCTGGCCAGGCCCAGTGCCCACACCACCACCAGGATGGCCAGCCCGGAGAGGAAGCTCTTGCTGGTGGTCCATACCAGCTCGGCCAGCACCACGTCCTCCAGTTGCAGGGGGGCATTCATGATGGCGTCCCAGGTGCGTTGCACATGCATGCGCGAGAAGGCCGAATACAGTGACTCGAAGGTGGCGCTGTTGGCGGTGGAGAAACACACCGTGCCGGCGGCCAGGAAGGCGATGTAGGACACGCCGCCCATCTCCGGCACCAGTGAGCCGAGGCCGTAGCCCAACCCCAGCATGTAGATCATCGGGTCTGCCAGGTTGCCCAGCACCGAGGGCACGGCGAGCTTGCGCCACACCAGGAAATTGCGCTGCCATACCGGCCAGAAGCGCAGGCTGAGCGTGGGTGGCCGCCAGGGGTTCATCCGGATGGCCTCAATCGCGCAGATCGCGGCCGGTCAGCCGCAGGAACACATCTTCGAGGTTGGCCGGACGGCGCAGGAAGCGCATGCCGGGTTCCCCTTCGAGCAGGGCGAGCAGCGGATGGGCATCCTCGGCGTAGCAGAACACCGTCTCGCCGCTGACCTCGACACGCCGTGCCAGTGGCGCCAGACGCGCTTGGTTGCGCTCGGCCCAGGCGGGCGCGTCGTCGCCGTAGGCTTCGACCACCTCCGGCTCGATGTGCCGGCGTATCAGCTCGCGCGGGCTGTCTTCGGCGACGATGCGGCCGTGGTCCACGATGGCCAGGCGGTCGCACAGGCGCTCGGCCTCGTCCATGAAATGGGTGGTGAGCACGATGGTCTTGCCCTGCCCCATGAGGGTCTTCATGCGCGCCCAGATCAGGTGGCGCGCCTGCGGATCGAGGCCGGTGGTGGGCTCGTCCATGAAGATGATCTCCGGGTCGTTCACCAGTGCACGCACCAGTGTCAGCCGGCGTTTCATGCCGCCGGAAAGCTCGCGTATGCGCATCTCGCCGCGGCCGGCCAGCCCGGCAAACTCCAGCAGTGCCGGGATGCGCGAGCGCATGTGGCTGCTGCCCAGGCCGAAGTAGCGCGCGAACACCAGCAGGTTCTCGCTGACGCTGAAGTCCGGGTCGAGATTGTCCATTTGCGGCACCACGCCGACGCGCATGCGTGCCTCGCGTGCATGCTCGGGCACCGCATGGCCGAGCAGGCGGATGCTGCCGCCGTCGGGTTCAGTCAGGCCCAGGGCCAGACGCAGCGTGGTGGTCTTGCCCGCCCCGTTGGGACCCAGCAGGCCGAAACAGCGGCCGCGTGGCACATCGAAGGAGAGGCCGCGCACCACTTCCGTTGTGCCGTAGGATTTGCGCAGGTCCCGCACCTGCAGCACGGCATCCGCGGTGGCCGGTGCGGCTGCAGCACCGGGGGCAACCGCTGCCGTCATCGATCCCATGACCCCTGGATGATGGTCCTGATCATGCCGAGCTTGCGATGGAAGAAATGGTCGGCGCCGGGGACCAGCGAAACCGGCAGGTTCTGCGTCTCCGCCCAG
>CAIPGJ010000605.1 GCA_903864555.1 uncultured Pseudomonadota bacterium
TAGAAACAATCCTAGGCTCAATGTACAGTGAAGCATTCAAAGGATTGAATGATCTACATTTTGCCGCTAATGGATGGCGGTCGCTTCCCTGGTGGCCTCGGGCTACCCGGTGCGCCTGTCCGGTGAGGACAGTGGCCGAGGCACCTTCACCCACCGCCACGCTGTCATTCACGACCAGAACCGTGAGCGCTGGGACACCGGCACCTATGTGCCGCTGCAAAACGTGGCCGACAACCAGGCGCCGTTTGAAGTCATCGACTCCATCCTGTCCGAGGAGGCTGTGCTGGGCTTTGAGTACGGCTACGCCTCCGCTGAACCCAACACTCTGGTGATCTGGGAGGCGCAGTTCGGCGATTTCGCCAACGGTGCCCAGGTGGTGATCGACCAGTTCATTGCCTCGGGAGAGGTCAAGTGGGGCCGCGTCAACGGCATCACCCTGATGCTGCCCCATGGCTATGAGGGCCAGGGCCCGGAGCACAGTTCGGCGCGCGTCGAGCGCTTCATGCAACTGGCGGCAGACACCAATATGGGCATCGTCCAGCCCACCACCGCCAGCCAGATCTTCCACGTGATCCGTCGGCAAATGGTGCGTGATCTGCGCAAACCGCTGGTGATCTTCACCCCCATGTCGCTGCTTCGCAACAAGGAGGCAACCTCGCCCCTGTCCGAGTTCACCAAGGGCGGCTTCCAGACGGTGATTGGCGAGGTCAAGGAGCTCAAGGCCGACAAGGTCAAGCGCGTCATCGCCTGCTCGGGCAAGGTCTACTACGACCTGGTCAAGCGACGCGAGGAAAAGGGCAGCGACGACGTGGCTGTCGTCCGCGTGGAGCAGCTCTATCCCTTCCCGCACAAGGCCTTCGCCGCCGAGCTGAAGAAGTACCCCAATGCCACCGACGTGGTCTGGTGCCAGGACGAGCCGCAGAACCAGGGCGCCTGGTTCTTCATTCAGCACAACATCCACGAGAACATGCACGAGGGACAGAAGCTGGGTTATGCCGGCCGCGCCGCCTCCGCCTCGCCGGCAGTGGGCTACGCGCACCTGCACCAGGACCAGCAGAAGGCGTTGATCGACGCCGCGTTTGCCAAGCTCAAGGGCTTTGTTCTGACCAAATAACCCTGTTTGCGCATCCAAGTGCGCCCAGATTCAAGGAATAAAAAAATGGCTATCGTTGAAGTAAAGGTTCCGCAACTGTCCGAATCGGTCGCCGAAGCGACCCTGCTGTCCTGGAAGAAAAAGCCCGGTGAGGCTGTGGCCCAGGACGAGATCCTGATTGAGATCGAGACCGATAAGGTCGTCCTCGAAGTACCCGCGCCCAGTGCCGGCGTGATGGCCGAGATCCTGATCGCCGACGGCGGCACCGTGGTGGCCGAGCAGGTCATCGCCCGGATCGACAGCGAAGGCAAGGCCGGCGCGGCGGCTCCCGCCGCAGTAGCAGCGCCCGCTGCTGCCCCTGCTGCTGCCGCAGCGGCACCCGCCGCCGGCGGATCGATGGCTGGCGTGGCCATGCCTGCCGCAGCCAAGCTGATGGCCGACAACCA
>CAIPGJ010000606.1 GCA_903864555.1 uncultured Pseudomonadota bacterium
CCGACTTGATGAAGGTGCCGAACTGCTCCGGCGTGCCTGCCACGTCGGCTGAACCCTGCTCGACGAGCCACTTGGCCACATCGGGTGCCGCCAGGGCCTTGCGCATCTCGGCATTGAGCAGATTGACGATGGGTGCGGGCGTGCCCTTGGGCGCCATCACCCCATACCAGGCGATGGACTCGTAGCCGGGCACGCCGGCCTCTGCCATGGTAGGCACATCCTGGATCAGCGGCGAACGCCTGCTGGCCGTCATGGCGATGGCGCGCAGCTTGCCACCTTTGACCTGGGGCAGCGCCACCAGCATGCTCTCGAAGCCGAAGGGCACCTGGCCGCCGATCAGGTCGGTGATGGCCGGACCGCTGCCCTTGTAGGGCACATGGGTGGCGGGCACGCTGGCCATGAGCTTGAACAGTTCCGCAGACAGATGCTGGGGCGTGCCGATCCCGGCCGAGGCATAGGGCAGGCCGTTCGGGTTGGCCTTGAACAGGCCGATCAACTCCTTCACCGACTTCGCCTGGAAATTCTGCCCCGACACCAGGATCAGCGGCACCGAGGCTGCATACACGATGGGCACCAGGTCAGTAGTAGGGTCATAGGGCAGCGACTTGAACAGGGTCACGTTGATGGCCAGCGGGCCGCTGGCCCCCAGCAGGATGGTATAGCCATCCCCGGCCGACTTGGCCACCTGGTCGGTGCCGACATTGCCACCGGCGCCGGGCCTCGCCTCGACCAGGAAGGGCTGGCCGAGCGACTGCTGCAGCTTGGTGCCAATCTGGCGGGCCAGGACTTCGGTGGTGCCACCGGGCGCGTAAGGAAAAATGAAACGCACCGGTTTGCTCGGGTAATTCTGGGCGGTGGCGGTGGCTGCGGTCAGGCCAAGCACCAGGCCTGTGCATAGACGAATGATGGGCTTCACGCTTCTGCTCCTCGATTGATGGAACGACAGATCGAATGACCTATGGAACGACCTATGGAACGGCATACGGAACAACGCCAGGGACGGCACGGACTGCGGATATCCGGCTGTCAGCGATGACCAGCCCGACGGCAGAGGATAGCCGCCACGCCCGTTCCCAGCAAGGCCCTGATCGCGCTTCGGTAATGGAACAGCATGTCTTTGCCAAGCGGGGGGTTCCGGGTGAAAATGCGCTGCCCGCAGCAGAAACAAAGAAACAACAAGCCGGGCTTGCACACAGGCCGCACAGAACAGAACGCACAACAACCGGACATGGCGGACATGCACCGCGATGCGATGCCGCCGGGGCGGGATTCCAAGGGGGATGCATGAAGCAGTTGCTCGCACTGTCTCGTCTCATCGACAAGCTGAATGACCTGGTGGGACGGACCATTTCCTGGCTCATCCTGCTGGCCGTGCTGATCAGCACCGGCAATGCCATCATCCGCTATTCGCTCAATGCCAGTTCCAATGCCTGGCTGGAAATACAGTGGTATCTGTTCTCGGCGGTGTTCCTCTACGGCGCGGGCTACACCCTGCTCCACAACAAGCATGTGCGCATCGACGTGGTCTCCTCCCGGCTGTCACGACGCGCACAGACGTGGATCGACATTTTGGGCACGCTGTTCTTCCTCTTGCCCATGGCCATCACGATCATGTGGCTGTCCTGGCCGGTGTTCGTCGCCGCCTACGAGCGCCATGAGATCTCCGGCAATGCCGGCGGCCTTGTGATCTGGCCGGCACGCCTGATGGTGCCCACCGGCTTCCTGCTGCTGGTGCTGCAGGGCCTGTCCGAACTGATCAAGCGCGTCGCCTTTCTGATGAACATGGGCCCCGATCCGTTGCACACGGCAGAGGCCCCCAGCGAAGAGGAACTGCTGGCCGCCGAGATCCGCCGCCAGCGGGAGGAGCCAGCATGAGCGCCTTCCTGATGCAGAACATGGCGCCGCTGATGTTCGTGGCGTTGATCGTCGTCATGCTGCTGGGCTACCCGGTCGCCTTCTCCCTCGCCGCAGTGGGCATTTTCTTCGGACTGCTGGGCATCCAGCTGGGCATGCTGGAATTCTCCCTGCTGCAGGCACTGCCCGAACGGGTGTGGGGCGTGATGTCCAACGACACCTTGCTCGCCGTGCCCTTTTTCACCTTCATGGGGCTGATACTGGAACGCAGCGGCATGGCCGAGGACCTGCTCGACACCATCGGCCAGCTGTTCGGGCCGCTGCGCGGTGGCCTGGCGATTGCCGTCATCCTGGTGGGGGCGCTGCTCGCCGCCACCACCGGCGTGGTCGCGGCATCGGTCATTTCCATGGGCCTCATCTCGCTGCCCATCATGCTGCGCTACGGCTATGACCGGCG
>CAIPGJ010000607.1 GCA_903864555.1 uncultured Pseudomonadota bacterium
AGCAACCGATGTCACCCCCCTGCTTACACGCCTGGGCCAGGTCAATGGGTCTGCAAACGGGCATGCCCGATGACCATGGAACAAAGGATGCATTTCCCGCACGGGATGTGCAATCCAGCAACTAGCCCAATCAGATCAACCCCATCCATCCGACCAATCCCACCATCCAGACCACAGGAGCACACCATGACGCACCACCCCATCCGTTGCCTCATCGCCGCCCTGCTTGCTCTCGGCGTATTGCCAGCCCAGGCCCAGGAAGGTCCCCGCTATCCGGTGAAGCCGGTGTCCATCATCATCCCCAATGCACCCGGGGCATCCATGGACGTTTTCGCGCGACTCTACTCCGACAAGCTCACTGCGGCCTTCGGCCAGCCCTTCGTGGTGGATTTCAAGCCCGGTGCCAGCGGCACCATCGCATCGGCCTTTGTCGCCAAGTCGGCCCCCGACGGTCACATGCTGCTGATCGCCACACCCAGTTTCGCCATCGTTCCGCTGCAGTACAAGGACCTGACCTACGACTCCAGCAAAAGCTTCACACCAGTAGCCATGATGACCAAGGCGCCGTATGTGATGGTGGTGAATGCCGATTTCCCGGCCAAGAATCTGAAGGACTACATCGCCTACGCCAAGGACAAGCCGGGCATCATCAATGTCGCTACCACCGGCAGCGGGGCATTCAACCATCTCGCCGCGGAGTGGATCCACAGCGCCACCGGCACCCAGGCCTCCTTTATCCATTACAAGGGCGGCACGGCCTACGTGCCTGATCTGGTGTCCGGACGGGTCAACACCGTCATTGCCAGCTTCGGCTTCATGCGCACCCTGCTCCAGGGCGGCAAGGTGCGCCCCATCGCCGTGACTTCCCTGCAACGCAACCCGGCCATGCCTGATGTGCCCACCGTCGCGGAGCAATCGGTCCCCGGTTACGATGCCGTGAACTGGATGGGCCTGGTCACTACTGCCGGCACCCCCATGCCCGTGGTCAACCGCCTGAGCAGCGAGATCGCGAAGCTGCTCAAGTTGCCTGATGTCGTCGCCGCATTGCAAAAGGACGGCACGGATCCCGTCGGGAGCACGCCGGAACAGTTTCGTGCCCTGATCAACGAGGAGCTCACCCGCTGGCGCAACCTGGTGGAGAGCCGCAATATCAAGATGGCGCAGTGATCATCCGCGCAAGTGCAGAGCCGAATGCCGTACCCGATATCCCTACCTGAGGAGTAGCGAAAAACCATGGCCGACACCCATGAATACGATGTTGTTTGCATAGGCGGGGGCATCGCCGGGCTGGTGACAGCGGCACGTGCCGCCGAGCTCGGCCTCAAAGTCGCCGTGCTGGAACGGGGTGCCGAAGACGCCTATCCCTGCAACTCCCGCTACTCGGGTGGCGTCATGCATATTTCCTACAAGGACCCGGCCAATCCCAAAGAGGCGCTGGTACGAGCCATCAATGAAATCACGGATGGCTATGCCGCGCCGGAACTGGTCGATGCCATCACCGGCCATTGCAAGCGCGGGCTGGAATGGCTGCAGCAGCAGGGTGCACGCTTCATGCGGATAGATCCCGGCATGCAGCGCTCGGATATCGGCTCACGTGCCTGGATACTGGCACCGGTAAGGCCACCGGTGACCCAGCTGGAGTGGAAAGGACGCGGCGCTGATGTCACCCTGCGCGCACTCGAAGCCGGCCTGCTCAAACGTGGCGGCAAAATGTTCCGCGGTACCGAGGCGACAGCGCTGGTCATGGACAATGGACGCTGCACCGGGGTGGCTGCCAGTCAGGCCGGCACCCCGGTCACCTTCAAAGCAGGCGCGGTGGTGATGAGCGATGGCGGCTTCCAGGGCAATCCGGACATCGTGCGCCAGCACATCGCCCCCGCCCCCGACAAGGTGAAGCAGCGCGGCGCCGGAACCGGGCGCGGCGATGGATTGCGCATGGCGCGTGAGGTTGGTGCCGAGATCACGCCGCTGGACGGTTTCTACGGCCACATCCTGTCACTGGATGCCATGCAGAACGACAGGCTCTGGCCCTATCCTCAGCTCGATCTCGTCGCGGCCGCTGGTCTGTTGGTGAACCGTGCCGGTTGCCGCATCGCCGATGAAGGCCTGGGTGGTGTTTATATGGCCAACATCATGGCTCGCCAGGCTGATCCGCAGGCCTGCTTTGCCATTTTCGACGAAGTGATCTGGCAGGACTCCGGACGTGCCGCGGCGGTGGCACCCAACCCGAATCTCGAAAAGCACGGTGGCGCCCTGTTCAAGGCGGACAGCATTGCTGGCCTGGCACGCGCCCTGGGTGTCGATGTGGCCGGCCTGGAGAAGACCGTCGCGGACTACAACGCCGCACTGGCTGCCGGCACTCTGGGTCAGCTGACACCAGCGCGCTCCACCAAACGCCGCAAGGCCGAAGCCATTGCCAAAGCCCCGTTCTATGGCGCACCGGCCAGCACAGGCATCACCTACACCATGGGAGGCATCCGGACGGACGCCAGTGCACGCGTGCTACGCCCGGACCGGACGCCCATCGCCGGCCTCTACGCTGCCGGCGCAACGACCGGTGGCCTGGAAGGCGGCCCTTGCGTGGGTTACGTCGGTGGCCTCATGAAGGGCATCGTCTTCGGTTTGCTGGCCGCGGAGTCCATCGCCGGCAGGCAGTAAGCTGCCGGGCCTGGTGTGTCAGAAGACAATCACCAGGCCCCACCCCGGTGCCTGATTTGGGTCTTGCAATCCGGCACTTCCACCTTCGGCTATCATCAAGCTGCAGACGAAGGGGCCGTGCTGCAGGCGGCCGGACACAAGAAAAAGACATGAACGACCTCGGGGGGCCTGATTGCTGTAATCGGGACCGTTTTCCTGCCGTCACCCACAGTGGAGCATCAACCATGGATTTTCAATTCACCCCCAAGGTCAAGGCACTCGAGGCACGCCTGAATGCCTTCATGGATGAACACATCTACCCCAACGAGCACAAGTTCAACGAAGAAGTCGCCGCCAATCGCGCCAAGGGCAACGCCTTTCAGCCCTCACGCCTGCTGGAGGACCTGAAGGCAAAAGCCCGTGTTGCTGACCTGTGGAACCTGTTCACCCCGCATGCCGAGTACGGTCTCGGCCTGACCAACCTCGAGTACGCCCCCCTGTGCGAAATCATGGGTCGCGTGCTGTGGGCGCCGGAGGTCTTCAACTGCAATGCCCCCGACGTGGGCAACATGGAAACCTTCATCCTCTATGGCACGCCGGAGCAGAACAAGCAATGGCTGCAACCGCTGCTGGAAGGCAAGATCCGTTCGGCCTTCGCCATGACCGAACCCGCAGTTGCCTCCAGCGATGCCACCAATATCCAGACCCAGATCCGCCGCGAAGGCGACCAGTACGTCATCAATGGACGCAAATGGTGGACCACCAATGCCCCGGACCCGCGCTGCGAGATTTTCATCGTCATGGGCAAGAGTGACCCGGACGGCGCCGACCGCCACAAGCAGCAGAGCATGATCCTGGTGCCTCGCAACACGCCCGGCCTCACGGTACTGCGACCACTGACCATCTTCGGCTACGACGACGCCCCCCGCGGCCATGGCGAAGTGCTGTTCGACAATGTGCGCGTGCCCGCTTCCAACATGTTGCTGGGCGAAGGCCGGGGCTTCGAGATCGCCCAGGGTCGACTCGGGCCGGGGCGCATACACCACTGCATGCGTGCCATCGGCCAGGGTGAGCGAGCCCTGGAAAAGATGTGCCGGCGCCTCTCCGATCGAACCGCCTTTGGTCGCAAGCTCTCGGATCAGACCGTCTGGCAAGAGCGCATCGCCGATTCACGCATCATGATCGACCAGGCCAGGCTGCTGGTGTTGAATGCCGCCGATCGCATGGACAGGGTCGGCAACAAGGCGGCACTCAAGGAAATCGGCATGATCAAGGTGATCGCCCCGAACATGCTGTGCCAGATTCTGGATTGGGCCATACAGGCGCACGGCGGTGGCGG
>CAIPGJ010000608.1 GCA_903864555.1 uncultured Pseudomonadota bacterium
ATTGCCGGTGCTGAGGTAGCTGTTGCGCAGTTCCGCTGTCTTCAATGCGGCATTCAGTGTCGTGGACAGGCGCTCGATGATGGGCCGCGCCGTCTTGCCGGGCGCCAGCAGGCCCCAGAAGGTGATGGCTTCGTAGCCGGGCAGGCCGGATTCATTCAGGGTGGGAACATCCGGCAGCACGTCGGAGCGCTTCGGTCCGGTCACCGCCAGTGCGCGCACCTTGCCCGATTTCACCTGCGGCACCAGCGAGGCCAGTCCCGGGAAGGCCAGTTCCACGCGGCCCGCCAGCAGGTCGGTGGTCATGGGGGCGGCACCCTTGTAGGGCACGTGCGTCATCTGCACTTTGGCCAGGCTGTCGAACAGCTCACCGGCCAGGTGGCCGACATTGCCGGTGCCCGCCGATCCGTAACGCAGTGTTCCCGCCTTGGTGCCCGCCAGTGCAATCAGCTGCTTCACGCTGGTGGCCTGCACCGACGGATGCACCACCAGGATGAACTGCGAGGTGGCCGCCAGGCCGATCGGGGTGAAATCGCGGATGGCGTCGTAGGGGATGTTGCCGAAATTGGGCGAGATGGTGAGCGCGCCACTGCTGCCCAGCAGCAACGTGTAGCCGTCCGGCGCGGACTTCGCCACGATGTCTGCCCCGACCACGCCGCCGGCGCCGCCACGGTTGTCGATCACCACGGTCTGGCCCAATTGCTCCGACAGGCGTTGTGCCAGCGGCCGGCCGATGATGTCGGCAGTCCCGCCCGGGGCGAAGGGCACCACCATGCGGATGGAGCGGGTGGGATAGGTTTGTGCGCCGGCCGCGCCGGCGAAGCTCATGCTGGCGGCGAGGGTCGCGGCCAGGAGGGCGGTGGAGTGGGCGGCTCGGTGCATGGTGCGTGGGCTTTCTTCAGGCTGTTTGGCGGGTCGCAAGTATATAGCGGGGCGTTCCTGCAATGAGCGCGCGGATTCCGCTGTGCGTTTCACTTTCGGGCCTGCCCGGAACCAGCGGGCAGGTGTGGGCAAGTTGGTGCAGTCCAATCAGTCAGTACCTCAGACCTGCAAGTCCCTGACCTGCTTTGCCTTCTGCGTGCACGCGGCCAGCAGGAATCCCAGATCGGTCCCGGTGGACACATAGCGCGCGCCCATTTTTACGAACTTTGCCACCAGATCGGGGCGTCCGGCGAGGCCGCCGACGCCGACATGCTTGCCGACCTTGCGGCAGGCCTTGATGGTGCGCTCGTAGGCCTGGTGCACACGGTCATGGTCGTACTGGCCGGGGATGCCCATCTCGGCGGTCAGGTCGTTGGTACCGATCATCATCATGTCCACGCCGTCGACTTCGGCGATCTCCTCGACATGCTCCAGGGCTTCCACGGTCTCCATCATCACCATCACCGTGGTGGCGTCGTTGAGGGCCTTGTTGGCCTCGGCCGTTGGGTGGGAGCGGTAGCCGAAATGCGGCAACTGACCGATGGCGCCACGCTCGCCAAGCGGCGGGAACTTGGCCGAGCGCACCAGGCGGATGGCATCGGCAGCAGAGCGGATGTGGGGGGCGATCACGCCCAGGGCACCGGCATCGAGTGCGGCATTGACATGCTCCGGCCGCGTGGTGGGCACGCGCACGAAAGGGGTGACACCCAGGGCCAGTGCCGCCATGCAGATCTGGCCGGTGGTGTCGAACGAGTAGCCGTTGTGCTCGACATCGATGTACAGCGTGTCGAAACCGGCGGTGGCGGCGATCTGGGCGACTTCGATGGTGCGGCACAGGCGCACGGTCATCGATGAAACCACTTCGTCGCGCGCGAGTTTTTCCTTGACCTTGTTACGAATGGTGATGGGGTCGGACATGTGTTCCTCCTGTGGGCGTTGCTGTGAGGCCGGTGGCTGCAGGACAATCTTTAACACAAGTCGGCCCCGGTCCGCGCGGCCCGGCCTTGTTGTCGATCAAGCCTTGACCGCAGGATGCAATTGTCCGAGGATGCGGCGTCCAATGCCACTCAGGCAGGGTGGATAGAGCCCACCGGCCGGTTCGGCCCGGGAGGACACGAAGTACAGTAAACACGGAGTACAAGGAAGCACACGGAGGACGCATCGGCACCGCAGGCCCATCCATCGCCCTGCAGAGTGCCGGGCGCAACGGGAGGAGTCGGCAATGAAACGCATGCATCGGTGGCTGCTGGGCACGGGCGTATTTTTTGCAGTGGCACTGCCGCTGGCCAGCCACGCGCAGCAGGGGATCTATCCGCTCAAGCCCGTCACCGTCATCATTCCGGCAGGACCGGGGTCGGTGTCGGAAACCGAGGGGCGCATCCATCTGTCGCGCCTGAGTGAAACACTGGGCCAGCAGTTCATCCTTGATTTCAAGGGCGGTGGCGGTGGCATCGTCGGACTGGGATACGTAGCAAGGTCGGCGCCGGATGGCTACACCCTGGGACTGGTCTCTGCGACCTACAGCCTCATCCCCTTGCGCAACACCAGCATGCCTTTTGATCGACTGAACGCCTTCACTGCCGTGTCCTTGTTGAGCAAGCGCTGGGGCCTGATGATGGTGCATCCCAGCCTGCCGTCGAATGTGGCGGACTTTGTCGCCTATGCGAAGGCCAATCCGGGGCGGATCAATTACGCCAGCAGCGGCATGGGCAGCCAGCAGCATCTGACGGGTGCCTGGATGGCGTCGATGAGCAACCTCGACCTCACCTACGTGCATTACAAGGGGGCAGGGCCTATCGTCCCGGATCTGCTCGCCGGGCGCGTGCACATGACGCCCATGACCCTGACATCGGGATTGCCGCACCTCAAGTCGGGCAAGTTGAAGGCCATCGGCCTGGCCAACACCATGCGCAATCCCGCGCTGCCCGACATCCCCACGCTGCATGAGCAGGGATGGAAGGACTTCGAATATTCCAGCTGGCTGGGCTTGATCGCGCCGGCAAAAACGCCTGCTGCGGTGGTCAATCTGCTCAGTGCCGAACTGTCCCGGGTGGTCAAGACGCCTGAGGTGGTGAAGCGTCTGTCGGTGGAGACCGACCTCGTCGGCAGCACATCTGCCGAGTTCGCTCGCCAGGTGAACACCGAGACGGAACGCTGGCGCGTGCTGCTGAAGACCATCGGCGTCACGCTGGACGAGTGAGCGTCGTGGTCCAGGTCAAGGAAAGGCCC
>CAIPGJ010000609.1 GCA_903864555.1 uncultured Pseudomonadota bacterium
AGGGCACGCCCTCTTGTATATCTCCCACGCCAGTCACTGGCTGAATGAGGACACGGCGATGATCGAAATCAAGGATGTCAGCAAGTGGTACGGTAGCTTCCAGGTGCTCACCAACTGCACCACCGGCGTCGCCAAGGGCGAGGTGGTGGTGGTGTGCGGCCCGTCGGGGTCGGGCAAGTCGACGCTCATCAAGACGGTCAACGGCCTGGAACCCTTCGAGAAGGGCGAGATCATCATCGACGGGATTTCGCTGAACGCACCGGGCACCGACCTGCCCAAGCTGCGCTCGCGGGTGGGCATGGTGTTCCAGAACTTCGAGCTCTTCCCCCACCTGACCATCATGGAGAACCTGACGCTGGCGCAGATCCGCGTCATGGGGCGCGGCAAGGAGGAGGCCATGGACAAGGGCATGAAACTGCTCGACCGGGTCGGCCTGAAGGCCCAGGCGCCGAAATTCCCTGGCCAGCTGTCCGGCGGGCAGCAGCAGCGCGTGGCCATCGCCCGCGCCCTCGCCATGGACCCGATGTGCATGCTATTCGACGAGCCGACCTCCGCGCTCGACCCGGAGATGATCAACGAGGTGCTGGACGTGATGGTGGCCCTGGCCCACGAGGGCATGACCATGATGTGCGTGACCCACGAGATGGGCTTCGCCCGCAAGGTGGCCAACCGCGTCATCTTCATGGACCGCGGCGAGATCGTCGAGGACGCCGCCAAGGAGGACTTCTTCGGCAAGCCGCGCTCGGAGCGGGCGCAGCTGTTCCTGTCGAAGATATTGCAGCACTGATAATGCTATTATTATCTAATTGAATAGCAAGTCGGCTACTGTAATAGATAAACGAGTGATTTATTATCACCCGTCATGCTCGGACATGAGGCTGCACCGGTCGACAATCCGGGTCTGACGGGAACACCGGCCGGCGTGGCGCTACTCGTCGGCCAGGTGATGTGATCATTCCTGTCTGGCCGCTCCAGGCAGGAGCAGCCCGGCTCCAGGGACAAACCGGACAGGCGCCCGCCAGCGCTATCCAGCCCCGCGCACCGTATCGATCACCGCCAGGGCGTTCTCCGGCTGCTCATCACCGCGCCAGGCCACATGGCCATCGGGCCGCACCAGCACCAGGCGCTTCTCGTAAAGCGAGCGCGCTTCGGCGTTGACCAGATCCACCACCGCCAGCGGCACCCCGCGCTGCTTGGCTGCGGCCAGCAGGCTATCGGCCGGTTGCTGCGTTTCGGCGGCGTTCGCGGCCAGGCGCACCAGCACGAATCCCTTGCCGTAGAGGTCCAGCGTCGACTGCTGTTTTGCCGCGTCCAGCCAGACATGCGGCGCGCGCACACCCGGCAGGGTATTCTGCACGTAGTCGATCTCGAAGATGGGCGCGAGCGAGCCATCGCCCACCACGATGGGTGAGCCGTCGTAGCGGTAGCCCATGGTGACGCCCAGGGCATGCCATTCCGGTTTCATCATCTCGGTGTAGGCATCGCCATAGGCCTTGCGCGCTGCATCGCCCTTCGCACCCGGTTCCATGATGGCCCTGGGGGGCTTCTGCCGGCGTGGCGTCAGCATGCGGATGAGGTTGTTGTGCGCCTCTCGCACATTGCGCGAGGCCACCGGCTGGCGCTCGGCTTCGTAGCTTTGCAGCAGCGACGGACCACCCCAGCCCTGCACCATGGCGGCCAGCTTCCAGCTGATGTCCACCGCCTCCTGCAGGCCGGTGGTCATGCCGAAACCACCGGTCGGTGACAGCTGATGGGCCGAATCCCCCACCAGGAAGATGCGATCGGTGCCATAGCGGTCGGCCACCAGCTCGCGGCGCGTCCAGCGCAGCACCGAGGTGATCTCGAACTTGAAATCGCAGCCCACGGCGCGCTGGATGAACTCGCGCAGCTCGGGCTCGCCCAGCTGCAGCCGGTTCTTGTCGCCGACGAAGGAGAAGCGCCAGTTGTCACGCCCGTCGATGCAGACGATGGTGCCCCAGGTGCCTTCCTCCGGATCGATGAAGATGTAGCGGTAGGCCTGCGGGATGGTGATGAGTTTTTCCAGCTCGGTGCTGTGGAAGATGACATTGGTGGTGTTGGTGAGCAGATTGTGGCCGGATATGGTGATGCCCAGTTACTCGCGGATGGTGCTGGCCGAGCCGTCGGCCGCCACCAGGTAGTCCGCTTCAATCACTTCCTCGACGCCGGTCTGGGTGTTCTTCACGCGCGCCACCACGCCATCCGTCCGCTCCTCGAAGGACAGCAGTTCGGTGTGGTACTTCAGCGTTGCTTCGCCGGAACGGCGGGCGAAGCGCTGCATCACCGGATCGAAGAAGGTCTGCGGGCAACGCTCGCGGTGCGTCGGGCTTTGCGGCAGCGGCGGCGCCTTGGAACAGGGCGGCGACACTTCGCGTCCCAGCTCGTATCCCTGGTGCAGGGCGGTGACCCAGGCATAGTCCTGCGAGTAGTCGCGATTGAAACCGGCCGCTTCCACCCAGGGCACGATGCCCCAGCGCCGGCAGAACTCCATGATGCGCGCATGCACCGTGTCCATTTTCGGCTGCACGATGACGCCATCGGTCTTCTCGATCAGCACGCTCTTCACGCCACGCAT
>CAIPGJ010000610.1 GCA_903864555.1 uncultured Pseudomonadota bacterium
CAGGACTCACAGCAAGGGCAGATCCGCCCGCCTGGTCAAAATTCCCCCGCTGGCCTGCGGCCTCAGTTACGTGAATGAGGGCCCCCTTTGACAAGGGGGTTAACACCGACCGGCCTGCCGGCTCTGCTTCCCCGGATTTCGGCGCAGAGCCACGAACAAGTGGGGCAGGACGGATTCAGGCCGCCTTCAGCGCCGGCCGGGCACCCTTGCCACGGAACTCGCCGATGGAGCGGGCCATGGCGCCATTGGCCAGCACCAGCGGACGGGTCACGGCGCGCGTGCCGCCGAAAGTCGGGATCCATGAGGAATGTTTCCCGGCCCCGCCGATGACCATGATGATCAGGTCTTCGGGAGTCTGGATCATGGGCACGCCCACATCCGGCGAAGCATTGAGGTAACGCTCCGGATAGCGGACCTTCATCGAGCGCTCGATGTTCTCCGGGGCGAAGCGCGACAGCGGAATGCGCCCGTACTCGTAGAGATACGCCTTGATCTTCTGCTTGTCGTAACCGCTCTGGGCCAGCGTCGCGGCATGCTCCGGACCAAGCGCGAGCAAGGGGTTGGAGGCTGACGCCACATTGTTCGACCCGGTGGTGGCCATGGTGCCGCCGATGGTGATGAGGATGCCCTCACCGGTAGTGCTCTCGTGGTCGTTGATGTTGTGCGGGCCTTCCGCGGCAATCACGGTCACGGTGGAGGTGTCGGCGCTGTGGCCCATTTCCACGTGGTAGGGCTCCCAGGGACTTTGCGCCTCGTTCTCTGCCGCGCAGTAGGTGAACTTGGCTGGCGTGCCCTGCGTGGCCATGTCGCGGTAGCCCGGCGTGGCGCCGCCGATGTTGAGCATGGTCAGGCGCACCGCGCGGCCGATGCTGGCATTGGCCGGAAAGCAGGGGCCGAAGGCATTGTGGCCGCCGTTGATACCCAGTTCCTTCGCGATGGGGCCGTTGAACAGCACCAGCGTCGAGGTGGGATGGGTGGTGGCCTGCACGCCATACAGGTTGACCTCGGATTCGAGCAGCGCATCCATCGCGGCCAGCACCAGCGGGAAGTATTCCGGGCGGCAGCCGGCCATCACGGCATTGGCGGCGATGCGCAGGGGCGTGGCCGGCGCGAAGCGCGGTGGCACATTGCCCAGGCTCTGCTCGATGGGGCGGTCGCACCAGGCCAGCATGCGCCCGACGCGTTCCGGCGTCGGCGGGATGATGGGCAGGCCGTCGCTCCAGCCCTTTTCCTGGTACAGCAGGTTGATGGCCTCGACGTCGTCGGTGGCTTCCAGGGTGACATCGGGTCTTGCAAAGGCAGCGTCAAGCTCGCTCATTGGGCGGCCTCCTTGATGAGTCGGGCAATTTCCGGGAGTGCATGGTCGGCGCGTCCTTCGACATCGCTGACACTGATGCCGCCCAGCGGATGGGGGATGAGCACCAGCGGCAGGTCGGGCACGCCAAAGGCCTTGGATTGCGCCGTACCGAGTCCGACAAAGGGTTTGGTGCACAGCAGCGCCACCTGCACGCCACGCTTACGCAGTTCTGCCAGGTCGTGGACACTCCACGACGTGCAGGAGCCTCAATCGGCCATCGCGCTGATGACGAAATCCGTCTCGCGCGTCAGGGTCTCGATGACATCGGCAATGGCGGGGGAGGAGGCGCGCGGTTTGCGCTGCATCACCACATTGGTCACGTTGAATTCCTTCTTCACCCGGTCTGCGATCATGTTGAGCAGGTGGTCGGCATTGGCCTTGCTGTTGTCCAGCAGGCCGATGCGCAGGGACGAAATGTCCAGCTTGCGTGCTTCCTTTGCCGCTTCGACGCCGGATTTGAGCTCTTCCGGTATGACTAGCCGTATGGTGGCCATCGCGATCCTCCTTCGGGAAAGTGTCCGCGAAGCATACAACAGAGAGGCGCGGGCGGCCGGGTGGTCGGACGAACGGAGCGGGCCATGTACCATGCCACCCTGTGGCAGGCGCAGACCTGACCCGCTTACCAGGAGGAGCAAGCATGGCCCATCATTGGTTCAGGGCATCACTGTCGGTCCTTGCCGTCGTCGCCTGTGGCGCCGCAGGGCAGCCGGCGCAGGCCCAGGAGTACCCGTCCAAGCCAATGCGGCTCATCGTTCCCTACGGTGCCGGTGGCCTGGGTGACCTCACCGGCCGCGTCGGCGCGCAACGCCTGGCGGCCAGCTTGAAGCAGACGGTGCTGGTGGAGAACCGTCCTGGCGGCGACACCATGATCGGCACGCGCGCCGCACTGCAGGCGCCCGCCGATG
>CAIPGJ010000611.1 GCA_903864555.1 uncultured Pseudomonadota bacterium
ACGAGGACGCATGACCAGCCTGGCCCTGTGGATGGAAGGCGTGCAGACGCGCGTCGAATCAGCATTGGACCGGCTGCTGCCGGCCGCAAGCATCGCACCGGCCCGCCTGCATGAGGCGATGCGCTATGCCGCCATGGGTGGGGGCAAGCGGGTGCGCCCGCTGCTGGCCTTTGCCGCTGCGGAGATCTGTGGCGCCGACCCGGCTCGTGTCGAGGTGGCCGCCTGTGCGGTCGAAAGCATCCACGCCTATTCGCTGGTCCACGACGATCTCCCCTGCATGGACGATGACGTGCTGCGGCGCGGCCGTCCCACGGTCCACGTCGAATTTGACGAAGCCACCGCGCTGCTGGTTGGCGATGCGCTGCAGACTTTTGCTTTCCAGCTGCTGGCGGACCATGCGCCGGCCGATGACCCCGGCGACCAGCTGGCCATGGTGGGCATCCTGGCCCGCGCCAGCGGCAGCCGCGGCATGGCGGGCGGGCAGGCCATCGACCTGGATGCGGTGGGCAAGAGCCTGAACCAGGTCGAACTCGAATTCATGCATGCCCACAAGACCGGCGCCATCATCCGGGCTGCGGTGGCGCTGGGGGCACGGTGCGCCGGTGGATCCCGGCTGTCTGCGGATGAACTGGACGCGCTGGATGCCTATGCCAAGCACATCGGCCTGGCTTTTCAGGTCGTCGATGACGTGCTCGATTGCGTGACACCGACGGCGACACTGGGCAAGACGGCCGGCAAGGATGCGGCCAACAACAAGCCGACCTATGTCAGCCTGATGGGACTGGAGCAGGCCAGGGCATTCGCGGTCGAGCTGCGTGACCGCGGCGTGGCCCGGCTGGAGCGTTTCGGCGATGCAGGCCGCCGGCTGCAGGAACTGGCCGATTTCGTCGTACGCCGCCAGTTTTGATACAGTGCGTGACATGGCTGACCTTCAAAGAGGAATAGGCACTTGAGTTCTGCGGGCGGTATCTCCGGATTCATGGCGGGCGATATGCCTGCCGGCGCGCGGGCCGGGCACCCCGGTTACGCCTTGCTGCGGGCCATCGATTCGCCTGCGGAACTGCGTGCGCTCGATCGCAGGCAGCTCGAGCAGCTGGCGACGGAGCTGCGTGCCTTCGTGCTTGATTCCGTGAGCCGCACCGGTGGCCACCTGTCGTCCAACCTGGGCACGGTGGAACTGACCATCGCCCTGCATTACGTGTTCAACACCCCGGAGGACAGGCTGGTGTGGGATGTTGGCCACCAGACCTATCCCCACAAGATCCTGACCGGCCGGCGCGAGCAGATGGGTGGCCTGCGCATGCTGGGCGGCATCTCCGGCTTCCCCAAGCGCAGCGAGAGCGAGTTCGACACCTTCGGCACCGCCCACTCGAGTACTTCGATTTCGGCGGCGTTCGGCATGGCGGCCGCGGCCAAGTTGAAGGGTGAGGACCGGCGTGCCGTGGCCATCATCGGTGACGGCGCAATGTCGGCTGGCATGGCTTTCGAGGCCATGAACAATGCCGGGGTCTCCAACGCCAACCTGCTGGTGGTGCTGAACGACAACGACATGTCGATTTCGCCGGCGGTCGGCGCCCTGAACAAATACCTGGCTCGACTGCTGTCGGGGCGCTTTTATGCGGCAGCCAAGAATGCCGGCGAGCGCGTGCTGGCCGGTGTGCCCCCGCTGTGGGAACTGGCCAAGCGTGTGGAGGAGCATGCCAAGGGCATGATCACGCCCTCCACCATGTTCGAGGAATTCGGTTTCCATTACGTCGGGCCCATCGACGGCCATGACCTGGATGCCCTCATCCCGACATTGAAGAACATCCGCGAACTGGGTGGCCCGCAGTTCCTGCACGTGGTGACCAAGAAAGGCCAGGGTTACAAGCTGGCCGAAGTGGACCCGGTCCTGTACCACGGGCCGGGCCAGTTCGATCCGGCGCTGGGCATCAAGAAGGCCGGTGGTGGCAAGCCGACCTACACGCAGATATTCAGTGACTGGCTTTGCGACATGGCCGCTGCCGACAAGCGCCTGGTGGCCATCACGCCGGCGATGCGCGAGGGCTCGGGACTGGTGCGCTTCGAGAAGGAGTATCCCGAGCGCTATTTCGATGTCGGCATCGCTGAACAGCATGCGGTGACATTTGCCGCAGGCCTGGCCTGCGAGGGCCTCAAGCCGGTCGTCGCCATCTATTCCACCTTCCTGCAGCGTGGTTACGACCAGTTGGTACACGACGTGGCCATACAGAATCTGCCGGTGGTGTTCGCGCTGGACCGCGCCGGCCTGGTCGGCGGCGATGGCGCCACGCACAACGGGGCGTTTGACCTTGCGTTCCTGCGCTGCGTGCCCAACCTGATGGTGATGACACCGGCCGACGAGAACGAATGCCGGCAGATGCTGTACACGGCATTCCAGGCC
>CAIPGJ010000612.1 GCA_903864555.1 uncultured Pseudomonadota bacterium
CTATGAAACGCCGCCATCCTGTCGTTCATGTCAATCGCATCTCCCGTCCTTAGAATACCTGCCAGACCCTGCAACCGGCCTGGCGCAATCGCCTGAATGCCGCAGCCTGCGCTACGCGTTGCGGTCTCTCATTCAAAAGCACATCGAAAAGGAATCCTCATGTCCCAGCGTTTTGCCGACGGCGTGGAAATCCACGGCCCCATCACCCCGGAGTTCCGCGAGATACTGACCGACGAAGCGGTGGCATTCGTGGCGAAGCTGCAGCGTGCATTCGAGTCGCGCAGGCAGGAACTGCTGGCCAGGCGAGTGGCCCGCCAGAAGGAGTTCGATGCTGGCAAGCTGCCGGACTTCCTGCCGGAAACCAGCCAGATCCGCGAATCGGAATGGACCATCTGCGGGCAGCCCAAGGACCTGCAGGACCGCCGCGTCGAGATCACCGGTCCCACTGACAGGAAGATGGTGATCAATGCGCTCAATTCCGGGGCATTGACTTTCATGTCCGACCTCGAGGATGCGAACTGTCCCCGGTGGGATAACGTCATCGGCGGCCAGATCAACCTGCGCGATGCCATTCGCGGCACCATCTCCATGGAGCAGAACGGCAAGCAGTACCGGCTGAACGACAAGGTGGCGGTGCTGATCCCGCGTCCGCGCGGCTGGCACATGAACGAGAAGCACGTGCTGGTCGATGGCAAGCAGATGTGCGGCGGCATATTCGATTTCGGCCTGTACTTCTTCCACAATGCCAAGGAGCTGCTCAAGCGCGGCAGCGGCCCTTATTTCTATCTGCCCAAGATGGAGTCACACCACGAGGCGCGCCTGTGGAATGACATCTTCACCATGGCGCAGCAAGACCTCGGTATCCCCCATGGCAGCATCCGCGCGACCGTGCTCATTGAAACGGTGCTGGCGGCCTTCGAGATGAACGAGATTCTCTGGGAGCTGAAGGATCACTCGGCCGGCCTCAACATCGGCCGCTGGGATTACATTTTTTCCTGCATCAAGAAATTCCGCACCAACAAGGATTTCTGCCTCGCAGACCGTTCCCAGGTGACCATGCTGGCGCCCTTTCTGCGTGCCTATGCGTTGACACTGGTGAAGACCTGCCATCGCCGTGGCGCCCCAGCCATGGGCGGCATGGCTGCGCAGATTCCGATCAAGAACGATGCGGCGGCCAATGAGGCCGCCATGGAAAAGGTGCGCGCCGACAAGCTGCGCGAAGTGACCGATGGTTGCGATGGCACCTGGGTGGCGCATCCGGCACTGGTGCCGGTTGCCAAGGCGATTTTCGACCAGCATATGCCCACGCCCAATCAGTATGGCCGCCAGCGCGATGACGTGAGTTATGCCGCGAAGGACCTGCTCGACTTCCGCCCCGAGGCGCCCATCACTGAAGCCGGACTGCGCAACAACATTTCGGTGGGCATCCAGTACCTGGGTGCCTGGCTGGCTGGCAACGGCTGTGTGCCGGTGTTCAACCTCATGGAGGATGCGGCCACGGCGGAGATCTC
>CAIPGJ010000613.1 GCA_903864555.1 uncultured Pseudomonadota bacterium
CATGTCCCGCATCCCACCATCCCGGCGGCCATGACCGGCGTCATGGGTGACCAGATCCAGGTGTTGTGTCCGGCAGCACCGGCAGGGGCGGCCTACGCGCAGGGCGGCAGGATACGCATGCTGGGCATCACCTATCAGCGGCCGACCCGGCTGGTGCCCGGCGTGCCGCCCATCTCGGACACCGTGCCGGGCTATGAGCTGCTCGGCTGGTATGGCATGCAGGTGACACTGAAGACCCCGGAGGATGTCGTCAACCGCATCAATGCCGACCTCGGCCGGGTGTTACGCACGACGGAGGTGCAGGAAAAGATGAATGGCGCCGGTGTCGAGGCGGCCACCTCCACGCCGGCGGAATTTGCCGCCTTTCTGAAACGCGAAGGCGAGCGCTGGGGCAGGATACTCAAGGAGGGCGGTGCAAAACCCGAGCCCTAGACGCGAGTGCCGGGGGGGCGGCTTTTCCTGCCTCTGACTATCTCACTCCAGGCTCAGGGCTGGCCGGCTTCGCGATGGATGAAGTCAATGACGGCCTTGATGGCGGCCTGGGCTGCCGGCGTGTTCGGGTCACCGGTCATGAAGGAATCACCGGTGGACTCATCGAAGAACTGCAGGTCGACGCTGCCGCCGGCCTTGCGGTAGGCGGCCACGAAGCGCTCCAGGCTCACACGGGGATGCGAGCCGTCCTTCATCAGTGAGGCGTACAGGACGGGCGGTGTCTGCTCGGCCTCGCCCCGTTCCAGGGTGACGATGGGATTGCCCTCGGCCATGGCGGCTTCGGTGCCCCAGTACAGGTAATGGCCGGGCAACACGCGCTCGGCAAAGGCGTGGGGGCCGGCCGCCTTCAGCCCGATGGCATAGTGGAAGCGCTCCTGCGGATCCACCAGCGGCGAGCACATGGCCACGGCACGCACACCGGCATCGATGCCGGGTGCCCCGGCCAGCGGCAGCGCGGTATAGCGCGGGTTGCTCTTGCGTATCGTGTTCAGGATGGCCTGGTGGGCGCCGCTGGAAAACCCCATCAGGCATACCTGCGATGCCGACGAAGCAAAGCGCGCCGCATTGGCCTTGAACCAGCGCACTGCGTAATTGATGTCCTGCATGGAGGCCGGATAGGCGGCCTGCGGCGGCATGCGGAAATCCAGCGAGGCCACGACGATGCCACTTTGCGCCAGTTGCATGTCCAGCTCGCCGCCGGCAAAGCGGTCCTTGCGCATCCACGCGCCGCCATGCACGTTGATGACCAGCGGGAACGGGCCTTTGCCCATGGGCTGGTGGATCCTCGCCAGCAGCGGCTGGTCGCCGTGCCGCAGGTATTCGATGTCCTCCACCTTGATGGCTTCGCGCGGCAGTGTCGTGATGGTCATGATTCGCTCCTCCTGTGCTGGTCTGCCCTGTGGCGGGCGGTCCGGTTGTGGGTTACCCAGGGTGATGCCCCCGGATGCTTCCGGGGGGCGCTCCTACAGTTCCTTGAGGTATTCCTCGATCAGCCGGTTGATCTCCTCGGGCTTCTCTGTTGGCGGGAAATGTCCGGCACCGGAGAGCTTCACGTAGCGCGACAGCGGCAGGGCTTCGTGGATCTCCTTCTCGTACTCGGGTGGCTGGCCCGGGTCGTCGAGGCCACGCAGGATGAGCACCTTCCGGTGCTTGAGTTCATGGATGCGGTCGCGGATGTCGAAGGCATCGATGGTCTTCAGGTCGTGGTACTGCGACATCGGGCCGATTTGGCGATGGCGCTCTAGCAGCCTGGCGCGCAGCGAGGGCTCGACGAACTTCATGGCGTGCTCGTTGAAGGCCAGCCATTCCTCGAACACCTTGGGATCTTTGGCCGCGTTCTCGCGCAGTTCAAAGGTGCCGGGCTTGCGCGTCTTGGGGCGGATCGCCACGGTCATGATGACCAGGCCCTTGACCTCGTCCGGATAGTCGAGCGCGTACTGCAGCGCGATGTCGGCGCCCAGCGTGTATCCCACCAGCACCAGGTCCTTGTTCAGGCCCTGCGCCCACAGCCAGCCGCGCATCCACTCGGTGTAGCGGGCAATGTCGGCGCAGCGCTTGCCTTCCAGGTGTCCGGGCAGCGTCGGCGCGACACTGCCGGGGAAATGCTTGAGCTGGTATTCATAGCATTCGGCGCAGGCACCGGCGCCGGGGCCGTGCACAAAAACGAGTTGGGTCATGGTTGGCTCATCCTTTCTTGCTCGGGGTTTTCTGTTTTGTTGTTCACCTGGAGGCGGCCCATTCAGGTGGCAGCCCGGGTGATCAGTGGTGCCCAAGTGTACGCAGGTTTGCTGGATCGCCCGGCACGAAGGGGTCTACCGGCGGCATGCGCCGCGACACCCCTTCGCCGGCCAGCCGGCCGGAGGTCATGGCCCACACCAGATGCAGGCCATGGCCCTTCAGCGCCATGCCGCCCTGGCCGATGCCGCCCACGGCGTACAGGCCGTCGATGGCCTGGCCGTCTTCGCGCAGCACGCGGCATTGCTCGTCCACGGCCAGGCCGCCTTCGGTGATGGTGAGCATGGCGCGCACCGGGCCCAGTGCAAACACCTCGCCCTGCTGCAGGCCCTTCAGCGACACGGCCAGTCGTGAGGCATCCATGCCCAGCTTCGCCGCCAGCTCATTCACGCCGGCAGCCGCATGCACCAGATCTGGTCGGCCTTTGCGGTAGTCGGAAAAATAGGCGTAGGCAATGCCCGGCGCAGTGGAGATGTAGTACGGATAGGCGCTGAACTGGCGCGCCATCTTCGCATCCAGCACGATGTATCCGGAGGCCTCGCGCGCAGCCGACAGCGCATTGGCACCGTGCTCGGTGTCCAAGGCTATCCCGTCCAGATCCACCAACACCGCGCCCTCCTTGTACAGCTTCTCCGTGGGCGACATGTGGGCGATCATCAGCGAGGTCACCAGCGGCTTGAGCATCCAGCGCGGCGCACGCTCGAAATAGAAGGCGCCCAGCCGGGCCAGCCACGACCACGAGGGCAGGCTGTCGATGAATCCCTGCTTGGATGAACCGGGAAAACGGAACTGCGGGCCGATCACCACATCCATGTTGTGCAGGGCTGCGCCGACGCGGCGGGCCAGCGCCAGGCCGTCACCGGTGTTGTCCGGATTGACCGGGATGGCGGTGGCTGCCGCCTGGTGCAGGTGCGCCTCGCGCAAGGGGCGGCTGCCGGCAAAGTCGCCGGTGGCGAGGATGACACCGCGGCTGGCATGCAGTTCGCGCCGCACACCGCCGATGGAATAAGCCACGCCCGAGATCCTGCCGCCAGCATCGGTGAGCAGCTCATGGACTTCGGCCTGCAGCCGGATGTCCACGCCGGCGCGCTGTGCCGCTTCGGTGAGTTTCAGTACATACATGCGTGAACCGGGCACGGCGTTGTGCATGCGCGGCACGCGATTGGGCGGCTCGGGGAAGGGCCCGGAGAACACCACGCCCAGATCCTCCAGCCAGTCCACGGTAGTGGCCGCCTCGGCCGCCAGCACATAGCGCAGGCGCGGGTTGTCACGTGCGGCGAACTCCGGGATGAAGCCCATCATGTCGACGCGAAAGTCATCGATGTTGTCCTGGATGCCGGCGCGCTTCTGCAACCGCGTTCCGGCGGCGCTCACCGAACCGACCGACCAGCGCGTGGTGCCACCGAGCTGGGGG
>CAIPGJ010000614.1 GCA_903864555.1 uncultured Pseudomonadota bacterium
CCCTGAGCCAGTGCTTCCGTGCCGCCTGGACGATCATTGGGGCCAGTGGCACTCCGGACGGCTTTGCCATCCACCAGCAACTGCAGCGCCAGTTTCTCCGCACTCATGCCGCCACCGATGAGGAACGAGAGATACTTGCGTTCAATGCGGAATTCCGGCGATGTCAGGGAACCCGTGCTGTCGTCCCCTTTGTTAAAGGAGTTCACGAGGCCTTTGCCGTTGAAGCCTTCCACGTGCATTTGTCCGGGCAGAGCGCCTTTTGCAGGGGCTGAACCAAAGGCATCGCCAGTCACTTGCCAGGGAGTGTAGGTGTCGCCTTCAAAATCAGCGATGAGGAGATCCGCTCCGACTGCTGGCGCGGCTAGGATGGCGGATGTCGCAAGGAGTATGGATAAATGATGTTGCATAGTGAATTCGTGAGTTAGCCAGTTGATATGGTAGTTTCGTCGAGTTGTGCTTCTGTGCCAGGCACAGCACCCGCATGAGAGCAGGTCAGCGCAGCTGTTCCGCAGGCTTTGCGAAGGATGTCCTGAGGCTCATCCCTGCGCAGCAGGCCGAGAACAAAAGCTGCCATAAATGAATCCCCTGCGCCGACGGTATCGACGACTCTGGTCGGAATGCCGGGGTGATCTGCTGTGCCCTTGTCGGAAACCATCACCGCGCCTTTTGCGCCCCGGGTCATGACAACGCATTGGAGCCCGAATTGCTCCCGCAGATTGAGCAGAACCTGCTCTGCCTGCGGGGTCATACTAATGCCGCAAGCTGCAGCGACCACACCCAGTTCATCATCACTCAGCTTCAATACGCTGGCTAGAGCGAGGGAGTCGCGGATCAATGCGGCATCATGAAACGGCGGGCGCAAATTGACATCCAGCACGCGCAGGATTCCCCGCTCTTTTGCAAGACTAAGAGCACTCCGAATCGTCGCACGCGATACTTCGCCACGCTGCCCCAACGTTCCAAAATAGATCGCATCGGCATCCGCGAGATAAGCTTGGAGTTCCTTGCTCCATTCCACCCGATCCCAGGCGGATGGCGCATGAATCTCAAAGCTTGGTTTGCCTGCGTCATCAAGGCTGACGCCAACACTTCCCGTCGCATCTCCCCGGATCCGCTGAACGAAGGACGTGTTCAGCCCAAACTTATGCAGGATCCCGATGGCCTGATCACCCTGCTGATCATGGCCCACGGCACTGAGAAGGGAGACCTGCCCTCCAAGCATCGCAGCATGGCAGGCGAAATTTGCGGGTGCCCCACCGAAGCGCGGGCCATCCGGGAATAGGTCCCAGAGCACTTCTCCGCAGGAAAGTATCTTTTTGGAATTCATGATACGCCAAGATCGCGTTGGATTTCCTCAAGGCTGCGGCCCCTGGTTTCGGGCACCATGAGCTTTACCCAGACCAACTGGAGCACCATCATGAAGCAGAAGAACAGAAAGACGTAGCCCGGAGGAAAGGCCGTCACCATCTTCGGGAAAAACGTTGTCAGGAGCGCGGCAAAGATCCAATGCGTGAAGCTGCCCAGCGATTGCCCCATGGCGCGGAATTTGTCCGGGAAAATCTCCGAGATGAGCACCCAGATGACTGCGCCCTGACCCACCGCGTGCGCCGCAATGAAGGCAAAAATGCACGCAGGCACGATGGCATAGTGCTCCGTGAAGAAGGCCCATGCGCACAGTCCCAGCGAGGCGATGTAGCCGAATGATCCGATGTAGAGCAGCGTGCGGCGGCCGAGTCGGTCGATAAGCCACAAACCGACGAAAGTGAAGATGAGGTTCGTGACCCCGATGCCGACGGATTGCAGCAGCGCGGCCTTCTGGCCCAGACCGGTCAGTTCAAAGATGCGCGGAGCGAAGTAGAGGATGGCATTGATGCCGGAGAGTTGATTGAAGAACGCCACCAGGAACGCGATGAGTATAGGCGTCCTCATGCCGCTGCGCCAGAAGCCCTGCGCAGAGCCCGCTTCTTCACTGGCAGCGGTCATGGCATTCGCGCTGGCTTCCAGTTCGGCATTGGATGCATGGGGCGTGATGAGTTTCAGCACCTCCATGCCGCGCGCACGGTCACCTTTGCGCGACAGCAGCCAGCGAGGGCTTTCCGGAATGATGAAGCAGGCAAACGTGTAGAGCAGGGATGGCAGCGCCATGATGCCAAGCATCCAGCGCCACGCGTTGTCACCCATGCTGGCCAGCAGTGAGTTGGAAACAAAGGCAACGAGAATGCCGAACACGATGTTAAACTGAAACATTCCAGCCAAGCGTCCGCGACTTTCGGGTGGTGAAATTTCCGAAATGTAAAGCGGTGCCGCCACTGTAGACACCCCGATGGCGATGCCGCCAAGGAAGCGGGCAATCATAAAACCATACACCTCATTGGCACACGCAGACCACAGTGAGCCGACAAGGAAAAGCACGCCGATCCAAAGCAGTGTTCGCTTCCGCCCAAACTTGTCAGTTGGCCAACTGCCAACCAGTGATCCCAGCACGGTTCCCCAAAGTGCAGCGCCCATCGCCAGACCGTGCATGGCCGGACTCAGTCCCCACAGAGCCTGGATTGTCTTCTCGGCACCCGAGATAACGACCGTATCGAAGCCAAACAGAAACCCCGCCAGAGCGGAGACCAGGGACCAAAGGAAGAGACGTGAGTTCATAAGTGAGCAGGTTGAAGGGAATTCCGGTTGGATTCGAGTTGGCCTGTCGCATTACCTGCCGCGGGATCATGAAAAATGCTTGCGTGATGTCGCCAAAAACTATTGTGATCCGGCCATGAGTAAATCACGTCTTCAAAAGCAATTTTTCGATCAGATGGTCGATCCCCATGCCTTCCGGTGTATTTTCGAGCACCTTCCGGAG
>CAIPGJ010000615.1 GCA_903864555.1 uncultured Pseudomonadota bacterium
AGCTACCTGCCGCTCAACCTGAACAAGCGCTCTCTCACCCTGGCCATCAATACGCCCGAAGGCCAGGCCATCTTCAAGCAGCTGGTGAAGGACGCCGATGTCGTCGTCGAGAACCTGCGTACCGGCACCATGGAACGCTACGGCCTGGGCTACGAAGTGCTCAGCAAGATCAACCCCGGCATCGTCTACTGTTCGGTCACCGGCTACGGCAGCACCGGCCCCAAGAAAAGCGACCCTGGCATCGACGATGCCATCCAGGCCGGCAGCGGCCTGATGAGCATCACCGGCACGCCCGAGACCGGCCCCATGAAGACCGGCAGCACCGTGGTCGATTACACCACCGGCTATGCCTCCGCCTTCGCCATCGCCAGCGCGCTCTTCCACAAGCAGCGCACCGGTCAGGGCCAGCAAATCGACATCTCCATGATGGAAGTGGCCATGACCATGATGTCCGGTGAGGTCACCCGTGCCGTCACCGGCGGCGAACAGCCGCCCCTGTCGGGCAACGCCTCCAATCGCGGCCGCTACGTCAGCAACTCCTTCCCCTGCAAGGAAGGCCACGTGTCCGTGGCGGCACGCTCCACCGTGTTGCGCGGGCGCTTCTTCAAGGCCATCGGCCGCGAAGACCTGCCCCAGGACCCGCGCTTCGCCACCGAGGCGCTGGGCCGCAAGAACCTCAAGGAACTCGAAGCCGAAATCCGCAAGACCATGCTGGAGAAAACCGCCGACGAATGGGAAGCCCTCTTCATACGCGACGGCGTGCCGGCGATGAAGATCATTCCGCTGGTGGAAGCCGTGAAGCAGCCGCAGGTGGTGGCCCGCGAGTTCATCAAGCACTTCCCCGCCGAACCCGCCATCGGCCTGCCCGCCTTTGGCGTCCCCACCCCGCCCTACCGCCACTCCGTCACCCCCTTCCAGGTCAGCCGCCGCGCCCCGACCCTGGGCGAACACACCGATGAAGTGCTCGCCTCCATCGGGCTGGGCAAGGAAGCGATTGCGAAGCTGCGGGAGAAGAAGATCGTCTGAGGCCCGCCAGGCTTGACGACAGCAAGCTGCCTGCCCCCACCCTGTCCCTCCCCCGCTGCACTGCGCAGGAGAGGGGACCGTCTTTCGAGTTTAGTGGACGTGCAAGGCTGGCGTTCATGCTCTGGCGTTGTAGCATCCTGCATACTTTGTATCGACTACCTGTTCAGCAGAAGGTCCCCTCTCCTGCGCAGCGGGGGAGGGACAGGGTGGGGGCAAGCTTCATTGAAGAACCACATGATCACAATGCCAATGTCTGTTCTTTAACCACGGACACAAGCATCAAAAAACGATAATAATTATCCGTTACAACCCCGCCCCGCAGGCATGGCAGAAGCGCGCGCCCGGCACATGCGCGGGCGCGCCGCACTGCCCGCACACCACCGCCTCGCGCTGGCCGGATCCGCCGGCAGCCGGCCCACCACCTTCGCCCCCCTGCCCCATGCGCCGCGCGGTCATCTCCGCGGTGACGATGCCCGTGGGCACGGCCAGCGTGCCCCAGCCCAGCAGCATCATGAAGCTGGCAATGGTGCGGCCCAGGTCCGTCTTGGGCGTGATGTCACCGAAGCCCACCGTCGTCATGGTGGTGATCGCCCAGTACACCGACACCGGAATGCTGGTGAAACCGTTCGACGGCCCCTCCACCACATACATCAGCGACCCCATCAGCACCACGATCATGAACACCGTGCCGATGAACACCACGATGCGCCGCCGACTGGCCCACAGGGCCTGGCCGAGGACGCTGTATTCGTTGATCTAGGCGGTGACCTTGAGAATGCGGAACACCCGCAGCATGCGCAAGATGCGCACATCGATGAAGGCATGCAGTTCGGGGAAAAAGAAAGCCAGATAAGTGGGCGCCACCGACACCAGATCCACCACGCCGAAGAAACTGCGCGCATACCGCCCCGGGTGCCGCACGCAGGCCAGGCGCCCCAGGTATTCCGCCGTGAATAGCAGGGTGAACAGCCACTCCAGCACCTGGAACAATGGTCCGTGACGCTGCGACATCGACTCCACACTGTCCAGCATCACCACCACCACGCTCACCACGATGAAGGCCAGCAAGGCCAGATCGAAAGTCCGCCCCGCAGGCGTATCCGACTCGAAGATCACCTCGAAGGCACGGCGGCGCCAGCCGGCCGGCGGCTTGCCGAAGTGTTGCGTCTCCCAGCTGGGAGACTGCGTGTCGGGGCCGGGCGGTGTGGTGATCGATGGCGTCATGATTCAGGAATGAACAAGTCGAAAAGGGATGAAGGAGACAATGTAGTCGGTTCTGCGGCAGGGTGCGGGAAGGCAGGACTGCCAAGGAATGCCCCTGATCAATGGTGCTTCACCGATTTGCGCAGAGACGAGGCTGCCGCACGGTTTACCCTCTTGTCAAAGGTGCCTCACCGATTTCCGGGGATGGCATTGGCAGCAAGCTTGGCCGGCCCGGGGGTTACCCCCTGGTCAAAGGGGGCCGACGCGTGAGCGCAGCGAACGAGCGGGGGGATTTTGGCCCGCTGCCTTGATCGTTCGCCCGTCATGGCCGGATGCGGGCCCTGAGTGTCCTCCGGTGCTTCCCCTCTGCAAGGCAACCGCCGTGCGCAGGGTTCATGCCCTATCGGCAAAAGACCATGAGACAAGCCCGGCTGGCCAAAATTTCCCCGCTGGCCTGCGGCCAGTCGGCCCCCTTTGACAAGGGTGTTTACACCAGCACCCCCGCCGCTGCCCTCACCCCTTCTTCGGCGTCCACCCATAGGCTTTCGCGCACGCGCCGCCCATGAGCATGGCGCGCTCACTGTCGGAGAGGCGGTCGGTCAGGCGGAAGGGCTGCACGCCCTGCTCGTAGTTGATCAGGTCGAAGGTGCGCGTCCAGTCCGTGCCCCACAGGCAGCGATCGAAGCCCCAGGCTTCGAAGATCTTCGACAGCGGATCCCAGATGTCGTTGTAGGGGAAGGCCTCGCGCGACATGGTGCAGGCACCGCTCACCTTGATCACCACATTGGGTCGTTTGGCCAGCGCCAGAATCTTGGGCAGGTCCTTCCACGCATCAGCCGGGATCGGCCGCGAGCGCGGCTGATAAACCCCCAGATGGTCGAGCACGAAGCGTGTTTCCGGATGCGCATCGACCAGCGGCATGCCGACGTCGAACTTGCCGCCGCATTGCAGGTTGACCGGCAGGCCATGGCGGGCGGCTGCGCGCAGGATGCGCGGGATGCCCGGGGCCTTGGGGTCGTTGCCGCTGGAGTCGGAAATCATCACCCGCACCGCCACCGCACCGGGCGTCTTCTTCCACTCGGCAATCACATCGTCCGTGGCCGGATCATTCGGGTCCATCGGCTTGACGATGCCAAAGCGGCCCGGATGGGCGCGCTGCACCGACTTCACATAACTGTCGTCATAGCCATACAGGCCATAGGCTGACACGAAGATCGCGCCATCCACGCCCACCTTGTCCATGGCCGCCACCATCTCGTCCCCCGTGACATGGTCGGGCCAGCCATGCGGCCGGGTGCGCCAGGGCCGCTGCGAGGTGTTGGCTTCATAAGCGTGAACCTGCGAATCGATGACCATCATGATGGAACGCCTCCTGAATAATTTGTTTTTATGGTTAACCCCCTTGTTAAAGGGGGCCGACTCGTGAGCGCAACGAACGAGCGGGGGAATATTAAGCAGCCACGCTCATCACCCCCCACCACCTCACCGCTTCGGCACAAACCCATACGTCTTCGCGCATGCCCCGCCCATCAGCATGGCGCGCTCGCTGGCGGACAGGCGATCGGTCACGCGAAAGGGCTCCACGCCCTGCTCGTAATTCAGCACCGACCAGGCACGCGTCCAGTCCGTGCCCCACAGGCAGCGCTCGAAGCCCCAGGCGTCGAACACGCGCGCCAGCGGCTCCCAGATGTCGTTGTAGGGATAGGCCTCGCGCGACATGGTGCAGGCGCCGCTCACCTTGATCACCACATTGGGCCGCTTGGCCAGGGCCAGCACCTTGGGCAGGTCGGCCCACACGTCCGCGGGCGCGGGCTTGATGCGCGGCTGCAGCATGCCCAGGTGGTCCAGCACGAAGCGGTTGTTGGGGTAACGGTCGATCAGCGCCGTGCCCACGTCGATGTTGCCCCAGCAAAGGAAGTTCATCGGCAGGTCGATGCTGGCGGCGGCGTTCAGCATGCGCGCGATGCCGGGGTTGTCCACGGCCAGGCCCTGCTCCTTCACCATCCCGAGGCGCAGGCCGACCGCACCCGGCACCTTCTTCCACTCCAGCACCTTCTCCGCGGCATCGGGTTTGTCGAAATCCACCCGCGTCACCAGGCCGAAGCGGCCCGGATAAGCGCGCTGCACACCCATCGCATAGCTGGTGTCATAGCTGTAAAGGTTGAAAGGCGACACGTAGATCGCCCCGTCGATGCCGAGCTTGTCCATGTCGGCGACCATCTGCTCGCCCGTGGCGCTGGCCACCCAGCCCTCGGGCACCACCGCCCAGGGGCGTTCGGGGGTGTTGGGGGCGAATGCGTGAATCTGGGAATCGATGATCATGGTGGGAGTCCTCCTGTTGGCTGTTATCCGGTTATCGAAATTGATTTATAGCACTGGTGGTAACTATTGAGCCTACCTGGATGGTAGCGGATTGGGAGGGCTGCCTTGAAACGCGAGGGTGAGGGCATGAAAGACATCGCGGCCCTGTTTGCGCAAGGTGGCGAGGTAGGAACGGATGGTGCAGAAAGACTGCGCACCAGTGACGGTGCGGAAACACCCGGAGGTTTGCTGCTTGAGCTTTGGCATGCGGATATCGCGTTCGGCCAGATTGTTGTCGAAGGGCCCGCGCGTGTCGGTGAGAAACCGCAGGACAGCGTCCGGCGTGCCCACGCTGACGCAGCAGGCGATTGGCCGCGGGAGATTGCCTGATACCGCCACACTGCTTGATTTTGGCGCGGGCGAGCCGCGGGTTGTCCGCCTCGCCTTGGGCCAGGATGGCTTGGTATTGGCGGCGCAGCGCCTTGATCTGCTCAATGGCCACGGGGCCTTGGGCCCGCTTGGCGGCATCGGCATGCCCTTGGCTCGCAGAAGGAAATCGATCCTCTTGCTCGGCCAGGTCTGCTGGGGGTTTTCCGCCAGGAAGGTGAGTTCGCGCGGATGATGGGCATTGCACAGCCCGTGGATGCCGGCGTAGTCGCGGTAGGACATCCATCCGTCGGTCCAGTAGTCCATCGTGATTTTGATCCCCGGGCCATAGTGCACCGGCGCCGTGACCTGCGCCGGAAAAATGCCGCGATGGCCTTGACCGCATCGACAGCGCAGTTG
>CAIPGJ010000616.1 GCA_903864555.1 uncultured Pseudomonadota bacterium
CATCGACATGGGCCTGCATCCGGTGTGGCTGGCCACGGTGATCGGGCGCTACTATGCCAATGGCGGCATGCCCAGCTACGAGAGCCATCCCGGCATTGCCGACAACGTCACCTGGGATGACATCCGCGCCATCCGCAAGCGCTGGCCGCGCACCCTGATGGTGAAGGGCGTGCTGCGTCCAGAGGATGCCTTGCAGGCGGTGGCCTGCGGCTGCGACGGCGTGGTGGTGTCCAACCATGGCGGCCGCTGCCTGGATCCTACGCTCGCACCCATCGATGCATTGCCCGACATCGTCAGCGCCGTGCGCGGCAAGGCCACGGTGATCGTGGACAGCGGCGTGCGCCGCGGCACCGACATCGTCAAGGCGCTGGCACTGGGCGCGTCAGCCGTGCTGAGCGGCCGGCCCGGCCTGTACGGCCTGGCCGTGGCCGGGCAGCCGGGGGTCGACAAGGTGCTCGCCATCTTCCGGGATGAACTGTCCACCGCCATGGGACAGGTCGGCTGTCCGTCCATTGACCGCATCGGCCCGCAGCTGCTGCATGGCATGGCAGCACCGGCTGTGCCTACCGCCCCCGCCACATTGACCAACCCATCCACTATTGTCGCGAGCATGGAGACCACCTCATGAACATCCAACCCACCGGGCAGACCCTGGGCGCCACCCTCACCGGACTGGACCTCACGCAGCCCGTGAGCAAGCCCGATTTCGCCACGCTGTTGCGCGCCCTGGGCGAGCATGGCGTGCTGCGCTTTCCCGGCCAGCTGATCAGCCCGAAGGAACTGGTGGCCTTTTCCTCGCTGTTCGGCAAGTTGCAGGTGCTGAGCGCCGCGCAGCATTTCGAGCCAGGCATGCCGGAGGTGACCATCCTCTCCAACGTGAAGGAAGACGGCAAACCCATAGGCATCGCGGATGCCGGTCAGTTCTGGCACACCGACATGACCTACAACAAGGCGCAGGGTGTGGGCTTCGTGAACGTGCTGGTCTGCCATGCCGTGCCCATGCGCGACGGCAAGCCGCTCGGGAGCACCGAGTTCACCAACACCCAACAGGCCTATGCCGACCTGCCGGAGGACATCAAGCAGCGCCTGGCCAATGCCACCGCCATCCATGACCTGAACAAGTCCTGGGAATGGCTGATCAACGTGAAGAAAAGCCCGCGCAAGCCGCTCACCCCGGAGCAGCGCGCCGAGCGCCCGCCGGTGCCGCACCCGGTGTTCCTGACCCACCCGATCACCGGCCGCAAGGTCATCTACGTGAATCCGAATTTCACCGTCAACATCGAAGGCATGCCGGCAGACGAAAGCGATCGCATGCTCGAATACCTCTATGAGCACATCCTTAAGCCCGAGTACCGCTATGTCCACCAGTGGACCGTCGGTGATGTGCTGCTGTGGGAGCACATCGGCACCTGGCACAACGCCATTGCCGACTACGGCCCGGACGAATACCGCCTGATGAAGCGCTGCCAGGTGATGGCGGACAAGATCTTTGACCCGGCCTTCGTGCGCGATGCGCTGGCCGGCGGCGTGCCCGCCACAGCCTGAAGGGGATGTGCTGATGTCCGATGAGTCGAACGAGGCCTTCGAGAAAGGCCTGGCCATCCGTCGCGCGGTGCTGGGTGACGATTACGTCGACGCCGCGCTCGCCAACCGCAACCCGGCCGATGAGGCGTTCCAGGACATCATCACCCGCTTTGCCTGGGGGGATGTCTGGTCACGCGAGGGACTGCCGCGCAAGCTGCGCAGCATGCTGACGCTGTCCATGCTGGTGGCGCTCAACCGCCCGGAGGAATTCCGCCACCACGTCGAAGGGGCGCTGCGCAATGGCGTCACGGAGGATGAAATCCGCGAACTGCTCATCCACTCGGCGGTGTACTGCGGCGTGCCGGCCGCCAGTTCGTCCTACCGGCTGGCGCGCGAGGTGTTCAGCAGGCTGGCCCAGGGGCGTACGCCCGGGCGGGAGTGACTGCAGCAAGGGTTAGTCCCGGGCCCCAACCCCGCATGCAACGGAAAGCATGATCAGGGATGGCATTGGCAGCAAGCTTGGCAGGCCCGGGGGTAAACCAGGCCCGGGCTTTCGGCGACGGCTTCCCGGGATTCCGTCCGGGAAACCGATCAACCTAGTCGAAGCTCAGTCCGACCGTCTTCACCACCTTCTCCCAGCGCGCCGATTCGAAGGCAATCTTCTTCGCCAGGTCTTCCGGTGAGCCGTTGGCGATGTTCACCTTCTGGGCCTCGAGCGCGGTTTTCACTTCCGTGCTCTGCATGGCCTTGTTGATCTCCTGGTTGAGCTTGGTGATGATGTCGCGCGAGGTACCGGCTTTGGTGACCATGGAGAACCAGGTGCCCGAGTTGAAGCCCGGATAGCCGGCCTCGGCCATGGTGGGCAGGTCGGGGAATTCGGCGAAGCGCTTGTCGGCGGCTGCGGCGATCATGCGGATCTTGCCGGATTTCACCAGCGTCTGGATCGAGGCCAGCCCCATCATTGCGACATCCAGGTTGCCACCGAGCAGGTCGGTGATCATGGGGGCGTTGCCCTTGTAGGGGATGTGGTTGATCTTCACGCCGGCCATCTGCTCCAGTTGCAACTGCGCCACGTGGCCGGAGGAGCCTTCACCGGTGGAGGCATGGCTGAGCTTGCCCGGGTTGGCCTTGGCGTAGGCGATGACTTCCTGGGTGGTTTTCGGCACAAAGCCCAGGCGCGACACCAGGATGTAGTTGTATTCGATCAGCATGGCGATGGGGGCGAAGTCGCGCTGCACGTCATAGGGCAGCTTGCGGTAGGTGTGCGGGTTGATGGCCAGCAGGTTCTGCGGTGCCACCAGCAGGGTGTAGCCGTCCGTGGGGGATTTGGCCATCACTTCGGCACCGACGATGGTGTTGGCGCCACCGCGGTTTTCGATCAGGAAGGGCTGGGCCAGGGTTTCGGTGAGCTTGGCGGCCAGGGGGCGCGCCATCACGTCGGTATTTCCGCCTGCGGTGAAGGGCACGATGATGCGCACCGGCTTGGCGGGATAGGTCTGGGCCTGGGCGGCGCCGATCATTGCCACAGTGCCCAGCGCAGCCAGGGTGGAACCAAGGGCAGACAGGGGTTTGCTGATGTGTTTCATCGGATTTCCTCCTTGTTTGACAATCTCCGCCGCGATCATACGCGTCCTGGCCGGAGTGCCGGCAAGCCAGTTTCGTCCGTATTTGTGAACGCCCTCAGGCAGACCGGGAAGTCCTGAATGCACGTGATAACAATATGAATGCTTAACTAATAAAGGTAATGGTTATCACACAAAAATGATATCAATACACAATCGTGCAGGGGCCCTGGCTGCGACAGTGTCGCACTGCCTGCCGCCTGTCCGTCAATGCCTATCACATTAGCGCCCGGTGCATGGCCTCCGGCAAACTTTCCGCCCGCGGCCGTATGGCACAATGCCGCGCCTTTCATCACGCAGCAGAACCGGACAACATGGCAACCAAGCTC
>CAIPGJ010000617.1 GCA_903864555.1 uncultured Pseudomonadota bacterium
CCTACAACATGTTCCGCTTTGCCGCCATCCTGCAGGGCATCCGCAAGCGCGCGCTCGAAGGCACGGCCTCCAGCGCGCGGGCGCATTCCGCGGGCGAGCGGGCGAAGCCGCTCGCCGACCTGGCCTGGGGTTTTGCGCAGAAGGTGATCGCCGGGGAAGGCTGAACCACGTGGGCATCGCGGCAGCTGCGGCACAGCGGCGGCGCGATGAAGCTTCAACATCGCACAGGAGGGGTTACATGAACATTTCCCGCATTGCTGCTGCAGCGCTGCTCGGCTGCATGCTTTCATCGGCCGCACTGGCGCAGAAAAAGCCGCTGCTGCCCAATGGTTTTCCCACCAAGCCCATCCGCGTCATCGTCACCACCGGCAGCGGCGGCGGACTCGACATCATCACCCGCGCGGTGTCCAACAAGTTCGCCGAGCGCACCGGCGCCAGCGTCATCGTCGACAACCAGAATGGCGCCAGCGGCGGCATCGCCATCAACCAGCTGGCTGCCAATCCGCCCGACGGCTACACCCTTTTGAGCGCGGGCAGCACCCTGCTCATCAATGCCGCATCGGGCCGCTACGAGAAGGACGTGCGCACCACCCTCGCGCCGGTGGTGCGCATGAGCTCCACCTGGTACTACCTGATCGTGCCCACCAGCGTGCCGGCTGGCTCGCTCAAGGAACTGATCGCCTACGCCAAGGCCAATCCGGGCAAGCTCAACTACGGTTCCAATGGCGTGGGCTCGGCCATGCACCTGGGGCTGGAGCTGTTCGAGGCCGGTGCCGGCGTGGACATGATCCACATCCCCTACAAGAGCTCCACGCCCATGTATGTGGACCTGGTGGCCGGCCGCCTGCAAGTGGCGCTGGCCTCGCTGCAGGGCATCCAGGCGGTGCATGCCGGCAAGGCGAAGCTGCTGGGCATCACCCGCCTGCAGCGCATGCCCGACATGCCCGAGGTGCCCACCATCGCCGAAATGGGCCTGCCCAACTACGAGGTGGCCAATACCTACATGCTTTACATCCATGCGCAGACGCCAGCGAATGTTCTCGGCGTGCTCAACCGCGAGCTGGTGCAGGCGGTGAGCGCCCCGGAGCTGAAGGACAAGATGGCCGCCGACGGCGCGCTGCCCGGCGCCCCGCTCAACCCGACCGAACTGAAGGCCGCCTACGCTTCCGACTATGCGCGCTGGGATGGCGTGATGAAGAAGGCCGGCGTGAAGATCGAGGATTAGCGGTCCTGGCCGGCTCTTGCCGGCCAGGTGCTCAGATGGCCTTTGCCGCGCGCAGGCGGGTGATCGCCTCGGCACCCAATCCCAACTCACCGAGGATGGCCTCGGTGTGGGCGCCCAGCGCTGGCACTGCATCCATGCGCACCTCCGCTGCATCGGCTGCCCCTGGTGGCAGCAGCGCCGGCACCGGGCCTGCAGGCGTGTCCACGCTGGCCCAGCGACTGCGCGCCTGGAATTGCGGATGGGCCCATAGCGCGGCCATGTCATTGAGGCGTGCATTGGCGATGCCGGCTGCATCCAGGCGCCGCTGGACTTCAGATACATCGAGTGCGGCAAACACCTGCACGATGATCTCGCGCAGCGCCGCCCGGTTGACATTGCGTTTGGGGTTGGAGTCGAAGCGCGCATCCACGGCCACATTGGGCAGGCCCAGCACCTGCCCGCAGAACACCCGCCATTCGCGCTCGTTCTGCAGGCCCAGCATCACCGACTGGCCGTCACCGGCGGGGAAGGGGCCGTAGGGATAGATGGTGGCGTGCGCCGCGCCGGCGCGGGGCGGCGGCTCGGCGCCTTCAAAAGCGTAGTACATGGGAAAGCCCATCCACTCGGTCATGGCTTCCAGCATGGAGATGTCGATGCGCTTGCCGCGGCCGGTGCGGCCGCGCTCGATCAGCGCGGTGAGGATGTTGCTGTAGGCGTACATGGCGGCGGCGATGTCGGCGATGGAGCAGCCGGCCTTGGCCGGCGAATCGGGCGTGCCGGTGACTGAAAGAAAGCCCGCTTCACTCTGGATCAGCAGGTCATAGGCTTTCTTGTCGCGATAGGGGCCGGGCGCTACAGGGTCGTCACCATAGCCGGAGATGTCGCAGACGATGAGGCGTGGATGCGCCTGGTGCAGCACTTCGAAGGACAGGCCCAGCCGTGCCGCGGCCCCGGGGGCGAGGTTCTGCACCAGTACGTCGGCCGATGCCAGCAGTTGCCGCAGCACGTCCAACGCCGCGGGCTGCTTCAGGTCCAGGGTCAGACTTTCCTTGCCGCGATTGGTCCAGACAAAGTGCGAGGACAGCCCATTCACCCGGCTGTCGTAGGCGCGCGCGAAGTCGCCGCTGTCCGGTCGCTCCACCTTGATCACGCGCGCGCCCTGGTCGGCCAGTTGCCGGGTGCAGAAGGGCGCCGCGATGGCGTGTTCCAGGGAGACGACGGTAATGCCTGCGAGCGGGAGTGTGCCCATGGAGGGTTGCCGTTTCATGCGGCCATGAGGCCATGAGGGAAGGGTGCCGGATCATCGCATCATGCATGGATGGGGGGCAACCGCAGTGGCTGATTATCGATCAGGTAATTGCAGACGGCATTCGCCTGCTCCTCGTCGTAGCCGAGGGTCCTGAGCGCCCGCTCCCCCAGGCCGGAAGCTTCGCTGACTGAAAGCCGGATGCCATCCACTGGCTGGTGTCGCATGGTCATGCGGCCCTCTCTGGCGCGATCAAGGGACACTGCTTTGTCATTGTCCCTGCCGTGATGGTGATGGCTCAGTGATCCGCGGGCACCGTCGAGGCAAACGCCG
>CAIPGJ010000618.1 GCA_903864555.1 uncultured Pseudomonadota bacterium
ATCGAGACGAAGGGCGGCACCTGGAAGTGTGTCCAGGCGAAGTAGGCAAGATAGCCCCCCAGAATGATGAAGGAGCCATGCAGCATGTTGATCACGTTGAGCACCCCCCACACCAGGGAGAAACCCACCGCGATACAGGCGTACAGGGCCCCGAGCATCAGGCCGTTGGCAAGGGTCTGCGCGTACAGGGCGTACATGACTGGAGCAGTAATGGGGCAGTAATAAGGTGCGCTTGCAGCGGCGCAGCGTGGAGGCTGCGCCGCCGGATGCGGCGACGCTTACTTGACCGGCTGCAGCGTGCCCTGCTTGACGCGATCCGGATACAGCACGGCGATGCGGCTCTTTTGCACCTGGATGATGGGCAACTCCGACCCGGCATTCATGCCATTGGCGGAGAACTTGATCGGCCCGTAGAAGGTGGTGACATCCAGGGATGCCAGCGCATCGCGAACCTTGGCCTTGTCCAGCGTGCCTGCTTTCTCGATTCCCTTCTGCAGCGCCACCAGTGCGGCAGCGGCAGCCGCATGCACATAGTCGGGGTCGGACTTCTCGCGCTTCACGAACTCGTCATAGAAGGCCTTGGTGGTGCCCCAGGGATCATTGCCCTTGAACTGGGCACTGTGGTGCCACCAGCTGGCGCTGGTCACGCCTTCGGCCAGGGGGCCGAGTGCATCGATGAATTCCTTGTAGGCCGGGCCGGTGATCATGGTGATGACCGGTGCCTTGACGCCCAGATCGGCCATCTGCTTGCGTGCCAGCACCAGATCCTTGCTGTAGCCGGTGACGTAGATCCAGTCCGGTGCCAGCGCCTTGATCTTGGAGATCGGCGTGGCCAGGTCAAGCGCACCCACGGGGTAGAACTCGGTGGAGACCACTTCCATGCCGACCTTCGGAGCCAGTTCGGCCATCGAGGTGGCCATGGCCTTGGGGAACACGTCTTCGCGGCCCAGGATGGCGACCTTCTTGACCTTTGGATTTTGCTTGGCGACCAGCTTGGTGAGGTTCTCCACGATGCCGCCATTGGGTGCCAGCACCCCGAACATGTACTTGTAGCCCTGGTTGAAGATCGACTCCGAGGAGGCGCTGGTGGCCATCACGGGTACGCCATAGCGCTCTGCCACGCCGGCAACGACCTTGGTGTGCCCGGAGCCGAACGGCGCCAGCAGGAAGTCCACCTTGTCGTCGACGATCAGCTTCTCGGCCAGTTGCTGCGCGCGCTGTTCGTTGGTCTGGTAATCGTACTGGACCAGTTCGACCTTCATCTTCTTGCCGCCGACGCTGATGCCACCGGCTGCATTGATGCGCTTGAGCCACATGTCGTAGGCAATCGCCTGCTTCTTGCCTTCATCGGCAAGGCCGCCGGTCAGGGCCAGCGGGGCTCCGATCTTGATGGTCTGGGCCGACAGGGGGCTGGCCAGCACCGTCGCGGCTGCGCACAGTGACAACAGGGCCAGGGTCTTGCGGCGAAATGCTCCCTTTGCTGACAGCATGATGTGAACTCCCGTATTTTGAGTTGGATATATGTTCCGAACTATACAGCAAGGCACATGCCAGCACCGTTATGGGGACCCGGGGTTCGATTATCCGAATGTGTGCTCAATCGAGGTGCGTGGGCCGTCAATTTGCATGGTTTTGGTGCGTCTCCTCTGGTGATGAAGCCGCGGCGAGAAAAGTTTTGTGGTGGGAAGCAATAGGCCTTGGCTGACGATATCGCCAAAGCGCAAGCACTGGCTTGCCTGCAAAGGGATCATGCAGAAGGGAGTAAGACGGGAAGCGAGAACGTCGGGAGTGGCCTGGGTCACCAGAGGGCGCCTGATGACCCAGGATGGGCTACATATTGTTCGGCTACATCCTGTTGCCGATGACACCGCCCACCACGGCGCCCGTCACGGTGCTCGACGTATCACCGCCGATGGCGTGGCCCGCGACGCCCCCCAGCACGGCGCCGGTGATGGTGCCGCAACCGGTGAGGGCCAGGGCGCTTGCAAGGCCTATCCAGAGACGAACTGATTTCATGACGAGATCCTCATTGAGTGCACCCGCAATCGGGCGATGAGGAAAGTCTAGGTAGCATTGCCACCGCCTGTTGTAAGCATTGGTAACGCGGCCCTCTCGGTGTGTCGCCTGGCGGAGACGCTCTTGCCGGCTGTCACCGTAGGGTAGAGGGAGGCGTGCTGATTTTTGCCTTAGAGGACCGAACAGAATTGCCGTCAGGCGCCCTGACTCAGGGGAGCGCGAGGGGATGTGTCCCCTCGCATTGTTAGGCGCTCCTAGTTGTTCTCCAGTTGCAGCTTGGCCTCCTGCACCAGACGCTTCCACTTGGCAATTTCACTGCGGATGTAGCCGTTGAACTGTTCGGGGGAACTGCCCACGGGAATGGAGCCGTCGGCGGCCAGTCGGGAGGCGACATCGGGCTGGTTGACTGC
>CAIPGJ010000619.1 GCA_903864555.1 uncultured Pseudomonadota bacterium
GCCGTCGGCGCCGACCCGCTCGAGGCCTACAGCAAGGCCTTCAAGACCGACCCGACCTCGGCCTTCGGCGGCATCATTGCGCTCAACCGCACCCTGGATGGCGCCGCCGCCCAGGCCATCTCGAAGCAGTTCGTCGAAGTGCTGATGGCCCCCGCCTTCACCCCCGAGGCCCTGGAAATCTTCAAGTCCAAGGCCAATGTGCGCATCCTCGAGATCGCGCTGCCGCCTGGTGGCAAAACCGACTGGGACAACGGCCGCAACCTGATGGACGTGAAGCGCGTCGGTTCCGGCCTGCTGATGCAGACTGCCGACAACAAGGTGCTGACCGAGTCGGAACTGAAAGTGGTGACCAGGAAGGTTCCGACTGCACAGCAGATCCAGGACCTGCTGTTTGCCTGGACGGTCGGCAAGTACGTGAAGTCCAATGCCATCGTGTTCTGCAGCGGCGGCATGACCATGGGCGTGGGCGCAGGCCAGATGAGCCGGCTCGACTCGGCGCGCATCGCCAGCATCAAGGCTGAAGCCGCAAGCCTGTCGCTGAAAGGCACCGTGGTGGCCTCCGATGCCTTCTTCCCCTTCCGCGACGGACTGGATGTCGTCATCGATGCCGGCGCCGTGGCGGTGATACAACCGGGCGGCAGCATGCGTGACGACGAAGTGATTGCAGCAGCCAATGAACGCGGGGTGGCCATGGTATTCAGCGGCGTGCGCCATTTCCGGCACTGAGCCGGACACATGAGGTTACCGGCCGCATTCGGCATCGCTATCGGGCTGCTGGCAGCCGGGCTATCCCCCGGGGCCCTGGCCTTCGACTGCAGTGAGGACTCCGGCTGGCTGTCGCACAAGTGCTCGCGTATCGCCGAGGCTCTGCGCCAAGGGGCGCACGACCTTTACCTGCCACTGCATGCCCACCACGGTCGCCACACCTATTCGGCGCAGCGCGTCTCCGAATTCAACGAGAACTCCCTGGGTATCGGCTTCGACCGCTCGGTCATCGACCCGCACAACCGCTGGCTGGGTGACTGGCATGGTGTCTACCTCATGGGCTTCCGCGATTCACACTACAAGCTGCAGACCATGCTGGGCTACGCCTACCAAAGCTACCTGGGCACCGGAAAGCTGAAACTGGGACTGGGCTATACCGCCTTTCTGACCAGCCGTTCGGATATTGCCGGCGGCGTCCCCGTTCCAGCCGTGCTGCCCATGGCGTCGATCAACTACGGCCGGGCCTCGTAGATGGGTGCCTATATTCCGCGACTTTCAAGCAAGGAAGGCAACGGCGACGTGCTTTTCCTTTTCGGTCATTTCAGCTACTGAGCATCAAAACATGAAACTACTGGTCATAGGCAGCGGCGGTCGTGAGCATGCCATCGCGTGGCGGCTCACTGCATGCCCGCGCGTGCAGAAGGTTTTTGTGGCGCCCGGCAACGCCGGCAGCGCGCTGGAGCCGGGTCTGGAGAATGTGGCCATTTCCGGCAACCAGGCCCTCATCGATTTTGCACTGCGCGAAAACATCCAGCTCACCGTGGTGGGGCCGGAAGCATCGCTGGCAGAGGGTGTGGTGGATGCCTTCCGCGCCGCCGGACTGCGCATCTTCGGACCGACGCAGGCCTGCGCACAGCTGGAAAGCTCCAAGGAGTTCGCCAAGGAATTCATGCAGCGCCACGGCATCCCCACAGCAGCCTTCGGCAGCTTCACCGACCCGAAAGCCGCGCATGACTACATCGACCGCCAGGGCGCACCCATCGTGGTGAAGGCCGACGGCCTGGCCGCAGGCAAGGGCGTGGTGGTGGCCATGACTGCCGCCGATGCCCATGACGCGGTGGACCGCTTCCTGGTGGACCACACCATGGGCTCGGCCGGCAATCGCGTGGTGATCGAGGAATTCCTCGATGGCGAGGAGGCCAGTTTCATCGTCATGGCCGACGGCCGCAATGTGCTGCCCCTGGCCACCAGCCAGGACCACAAACGCCTGGGCGATGGCGACACCGGCCCCAACACCGGCGGCATGGGCGCCTACTCACCGGCCCCGGTGGTGACGCCGGCCCTGCATGCCCGCGTGGTGCGCGAAGTGATACAGCCGGTCATCAGCGGCATGGCCGCCGAAGGCCACCAGTACACCGGCTTTCTCTATGCCGGCCTGATGATCGACAAGGCCGGCAATCCGAAGGTGCTGGAATTCAACTGCCGCCTCGGTGATCCGGAAACCCAGCCCATCATGATGCGGCTGAAGAGCGATCTGGTGGAACTGGTCGAACAGGCCCTGGATGGCAAACTGGACACGGCCGAGGTCGACTGGGACCGCCGCGCCGCACTCGGGGTGGTGCTGGCGGCGCATGGCTATCCGGAAACACCCCGCAAGGGCGACGTCATCACCGGCATCCCGGCCGGCACCGAAGACTGCAAGGTATTCCACGCCGGCACCGAAGTGAAGGATGGCAAGGTGCTGGTCTCCGGCGGGCGCGTGCTGTGTGTCACCGCGCTCGGGGACTCGATCAAGCTGGCACAGCGGCGCGCCTACCAGGCAGCCGAGCAGATCGGCTTCGATGGCATGCAGTACCGGCATGACATCGGCCATCGCGCCATTGCCGCACGCAAGTCCTGACAAGACACGAATTGCGACAGGCCGGCATGAACACAGCCAACAACGCCAACACGGCGACATCGGAAATCCAGAACTACCTCACCGGCCTGCAGGATCGCATCGTGCAGGGCCTGGAAGCCCTGGACGGCAGCGCCTTTGCGCACGACCAGTGGCAGAAACCGGCCGATGCCGCACTGGGCGGCGGCGGCAACATCCGCATCCTGGAGAACAGCCGGCTGTTCGAGCGGGCCGGTGTGGCCTTCTCGCATGTACGAGGCCGGCAGTTGCCGCCCTCGGCGACGGCAGCCCGACCGGAACTTGCCGGCCGCAGCTTCGAAGCCATGGGCGTGTCGCTGGTGCTGCACCCGCGCAATCCCTACGTGCCCACGGTACACATGAACGTGCGTTACTTCGTCGCCCATCCGAAGGCGGAAGGCACCGGCCGTGCCGATGCCCCGTCGCCGCCGATCTGGTGGTTCGGCGGCGGCATGGACCTCACGCCCTACTATGGCTTCGATGAGGATTGTCGGCACTTCCATGCCACCTGCCAGGCGGCGCTGGCCCCCCACGGCAGCGACAGCCATGCGCGTTACAAACGCTGGTGCGACGAATATTTCTTCCTCAAGCACCGCGGCGAGCCGCGTGGCATCGGCGGCATCTTCTTCGATGACTTGTGCGCCCCGGACCTGGACCGCTGCTTCGCCCTGACACGCGATGTCGGCGACCACTTCCTGCCAGCCTACGCACCCATCGTGGAACGCCGCCGGGACATGCCCTACGGTGAGCGCGAGCGGGACTTCCAGGCTTACCGGCGCGGCCGCTACGTGGAATTCAATCTGGTGTTCGACCGCGGCACGCTGTTCGGCCTGCAGTCAGGCGGGCGCACCGAGTCCATCCTGATGTCCATGCCGCCGCGCGTGCAGTGGCGTTACGACTGGCATCCCGAAGCAGGCACGCCCGAAGCCGCCCTGTACGAGCACTACCTCAAGCCGCGCGACTGGGTCTAGCAGTCAGGGCACTGCAGCGCGCTTGTGTCACTGGCGCCCCTCGGGGAATCACTGCTGCAGGTTCAGAACTCGCCGGTGCCCGACGCGAGTCCGGCATCGGCTGATGCGCGGTAGTGGCGGGTGGCATCCTGTTCGCGCCCCATGCTGTCGAACAGGCGGGCGAGCGTGATGTGCGCCACCCGCGTGGCCTGCATGGCGAGGCTCGCCTCCAGATAGCTTTGCGCCTTGCCCCACAGCTGACGCTGCACACACAGCCGGCCCAGCGTTAGCAGCAGCGGCCAGTCACGCGGCCGGTCCTTGAGCCAGCGTTCAGCATGCTCAAGGCGGGACAGGGCATCTTCATCCTGGCATTCGCCATAAAGCAGGGCGAGTTCCGTGGACCAGCCATGCTCCAGGGCATCCTCGATGATGCGATGGGCATTGTGGCAATCACCCAGCTGCATGAAGGACCGCGCAGCCGCTGCGGCAAGCCGCGGTCGCAGGCGGTCCTGGGCCGGGATCGCGCGCCAGTGTTCCTTCAGCCTGGCCGGATCAATGGCTTTCTGCTGGAGCAGCGCGACGTGCGCGTTGGCGAAAATGCCCTCCAGTGCCGAGGGCGGCAGGCCGGAATGCTTCTCCAGCAGGCGCGCAATACGCACCACTTCCTCCCAGTCCCCCAGCCCCTGCTCGGCGCGCATCAACAGTTGCAGCGTGGCGATATGGGTGGGCCCGCCTTCATGCAGGCCGCGCAGTACCGTGCGCGCCTCGGCATAGCGCCGGTCATCGACCAGCAGTTCACCGCGGGTGGCTTCCGTTGCCTGGTGCCATTCGAGGCCGGCCGCTTCGGCACGCTCCAGCCAGTGGTCACGCCGCTCGCGGTTGCGCACGCGCTGGGCGGCACGCGCCGCCACCAGGCTCACCGCGGCAGCCGGGGCGCCCAGGTCATAGGCCTTGGCAGCCATCTTCTCCACCCGCGAAAAGCGGCCCTCGAACCAGGCCTGCAATGCACCCATCAAGGCGGCACTGGCCTGGTCGCTGCGCCGGCGCTCGCGAAAGGCGCGCACATAGCCGGGCAGTTGCACGGTGTGGGTAACGAGTCGGGTGAGCGCATAGGCGGCAGCGAAACCGGCGAAGGCCAGTACCACCATCATGACCAGCGACATCTCGATGCGGTAGGGGGGCAGCACGATGAGTGCATAGCCTTCCCCGGCGCGCAGCGCCAGCGACAGCAGCACGGCGAGTGCAAACGCACCGATGGCCCAGAACAGGCTCTTCATGGCTGCGATGCCTGGACGGTAACCAGGAGACGCTCAGCGCGGACGATCACGGGTAGCCTTGTAATTGCGCACGGCGTTGAGGCTGTCGGCGATGCTCGGTACCTGGATCTGCACCGCGGCGGAACTCAGCTGGCGCACGCTGGCCTGGGCCGCCTGGGTGGCCTTGGAGCGCGCATCGAACCAGCGATCCAGCCAGGCCGAGGCAGTCTTGATGTCCTCACGGAAAGTCGATTCATCGCGCGACAGCAAGCCGAGGCGCGCGTTGAGCAGCCGCAGCTTGAGGTTCTCGCGCAGGAAGAACGCCTGTCCCGGGGCCAGCAGGCCCGGCTCCGGTGCATCGCTCACCTGGATGCGGATGAGCGATTTCAGTTCATTCCAGACCTCCGCGCCAATGCGCCACCATACGCTTTCGGCGCCCATCTGCCCGGCATCACCCGAAGCGGAATTCATTCTTTCCTCGCCCGCCAGGGGCAGCGTGTCGATCAGCGCAATCACCTGGTCGATCTTCACGGCGATGCCGGCGAGGTCCAGGCTGGGCGTGGACTTGAGCCGGTCCTGGTCACGCGCGAGTATCTTGCGCAGCGGAATGAACTGCGGACGGTCGGAGCGGGCCAGCCGTTGGTCGGCGGTCTGCAGGGCGATCAGCGCCCCCTGGACATTGCCCGCCAGCTGCAGCTGCTGCGAAGCAATGGTGAGAATCTGGTCGACTTCAGCCAGCGCCCACTCGTCGCGATTGCGCGCCAGTTCCTGGTAGAGGGCCTCCAGGGCGACCTGCTGGCTCTGCGATTCGGTCAGCTTGGCATCGAGCTGCGCAATCCGGGTCTGGGCCTCGCGCACGCCCTCCTGGGCCTGGCGCGCCACCAGGCGCGCATCGCGGCTGTCCGCGTCGCTGTCCTTCAGGCGCAGCGCCAGTTCCTCGCGCAGCGCCGACATGCGCGTGTGGCTCTCGTACCACTGCCACAGCACGATGGCGAACAGCACCAGCAGCACCAGCGCCCAGGGCCGGTGCAGCCAGTCACGCCAGCTGCGGCGCGGTGGCTCGGCAGGCGTGGATTGCAGCGGCGGGGTGTCCGGCTCGTTCATGACCTCATCCGATCAACAGCATGTTCTTCAGCACACATCACGCTACTGTAGCAAAAAAGTGCTGCAGCCCTGACAGCATCGCCGCATCGCCGGCTCCGGTAACCATGATCTGTTGCACGCCCAGCACACGCGCGCGTTCGGCTATGCGCTCATGCACCACGAACATCGGGGTCGCGCGCAGCAGCGCCTCACCTGCCGGACCGAGCATGTCATCCAGGTTGACCAGCGCCTCGGCGGACGTCACCGTGACCGCGGCAATGCCGCCTGACTGCCAGCGCGCCAGCAGCGGCGCGGCATCGGCCTGCGGCCGCCTGCGGCGGTAACACTCGAAGTAGTCCACGTGCGCACCACGCCTGCGCAAGGTGTCGGCCAGCCATTCGCGGCCACCCTCGCCGCGCACGATCAGCACCTGCCGTCCGGCCAGCACATCAGCCTGGAACGCCGGCAGCGCGGCCAGTGCTTCGCTGTGCGCCTGGCCCTCGGGCGCAATGACGTGCGGCACGCCGCGTTCGCGCAAGGCCGCGGCGGTGGCAATGCCGACGGCCGCTACCGCAACCCGACCCAGCCATTCACGCGGGATGGCAGCATGCCCCTGCGCCACGGCGGTCGGGCTGACGAAGATGATGGAATGCGGAACGGGTCTGACTACATTTCGCCCGTTGATCCTTTGATGATCCAGTGGATCACCTGAAATTGATACTATTTCCAGGGCCGGGAAGGCGACCGGCTCACCACCCGCCAGGCTGATCAGCCTGGACAGCCCGCCGGCCTGCGCAGCAGGACGCGTGACCAGAATGCCGCGCCCGCCCAGTCCGGTCGTGCCCGGCACGCCACTCATGACAGGGCGGCGATGATGTCCCGGGCGCCCAGGGCGCACAGCTGTTCAGCCACGGTGACACCCAGTGCCTCAGGGTCCGAAGTGTGCCCGGTGCCGGAAGCGCGGATCACGCGCCGACCGTCAGGCTGCGCCACCAGGGCACGCAGTTCAAGGCTTTCACCGGCACATTCAGCGTAAGCGGCGAGTGGCAACTGGCAACTGCCGGACAGGGCACGGCTGAGTGCGCGCTCAGCCTGCACGCTGGCGGCCGTGGCCACATCATGCAAGGGTGAGAGCCAGCCGAGCAGGTCCTCGCGACCGTCAAGGCACTCAATGGCAAGCGCCCCCTGGCCCGGTGCCGGCAGGCTCTCCTCCACCGGCATGAAGGAACGGATGCGCGCCCCCAGCCCGAGGCGCTTGAGGCCGGCGGCGGCCAGCACGATGGCCTGATACTCGCCACGATCGAGCTTGCCCAGGCGCGTGTCCAGATTGCCGCGCAGCGGCTCGATGCGCAATTGCGGAAAGCGCTCGCGTATCTGCGCCTCGCGGCGCAGGCTCGAGGTGCCCACCACACTGCCCGCAGGCAGTTCTGCCAGGCTCGCCGCGACGGGCGACACCAGGCAGTCACGCGGATCTTCGCGCTCGCCGATGGCGGCAATGGCAAACCCCCCGGGCAGCACCATCGGCACGTCCTTGGCCGAGTGCACAGCGATGTCGGCGCGGCCCTCGAGCAGCGCCGCCTCGAGCTCCTTCACGAACAGGCCCTTGCCGCCGATCTTCGACAGCGACACATCGAGGATGCGGTCGCCCTGGGTGGTCATGCCAAGGATCTGCACGTCACAGTCGGGATAGAGGCGCAACAGCGCGTCGCGCACGTGGTTCGACTGCCACAGCGCCAGGCGGCTTTCGCGCGAGGCAATGATGATGCGTCCGGGAGCGTTCATGGGGCCTGAGCAGGCTGCTGTGGGAGGGCTTGTCGCGGTGGCGGCAAGTGATGAAATTCTAGCATGCGGACCTCGCCCCTTCGGCCGCCCGCGGCACATCCCTGACTCAGGCCGCCCAATGCTGCGCCAGTGCCGCCAGCATGTCGCGACCGAACTGCAGGGAACGCTCACCGCTCCAGCCGACCCTGGCATCGGGACGCTTGAAATTGTCCTTGAAAGGCATCTCCAGGGTCAGGCTGATGCAGCCGAAACGATGGCCGATCCACTTGCTCGCCAGCTTGAGCGCGTCCTCCGAGTAGCGCGAAGGCGCATAGCCGTGCTCCATCTGGAAGTCCGGCGCACAGCGCAGCAGCGCCTGTAGGAAGCGCACCTGCTCGTTCTTCTGCTCCGGGGTGATGGAGGGCAGCATTTCATTGCCGGCACAGAACACGTAGGGAATGGTCTCGTCGCCATGCACATCGACAAAGAAATCGCAGCCGGTGGCCTCGATGGCGGCGCGCACGTGCAGCACTTCGGGACTGCGTTGCTGCGAAGGGCTCACCCATTCGCGATTGAGGTTGGCGCCGGCGGCGTTCACGCGCAGGTTGCCGCGCACGCTGCCATCCGGATTCATGTTGGGCACCACGTGGAAGTCCGCGCGATCGAGCAGGGCCTGCGCCACCGGATCGGCGGCATCGAGCAGGCGCTCGATCAGGCCCTCGGCCAGCCATTCGGCCATGCTCTCACCCGGATGCTGGCGGGCGATGATCCAGCACTGGCGTTTCGGCTTGCCCGACGCGCCCGATCGGGCGATGTCCACCACGTTGAGGTCACGCCCGTCCAGAGTGGATCCCAAATCGCGCACGCGCGCGAGCGGGCTCTCCCCCGCCCGCCCCAGCAGCCGCAGGTGGCGCTCCCAGTCATAGGGCTCGAAGTAGGCGTAGTAGACGCTGTCACGTTCAGGCGCATGCATGATCTCCAGCACGCCATCCTGGTAACGCGTGGGAACGCGAAACCAGTGCTCATGGTCATAACTGGCGCAGGCTTGGTAGTCAGGCCAGCCCCCGGCAAAGGTGGCCTCTGCGGCATTCAGGATGCGCAGGCGCAGGGCCTGCCCGCGCCCGCCCTGCACCCGGAAATGGAACCACTGCCGGATCTGCACCGCCGGGTCGCTCACCTCGTCCTCGCGCAGCCGCAGGTTGAACTCCCCGCCGGGCCGGGCCTCGACGAACGTGATGGAACCACTGTCAAAGCGGCTGCTTATTTTCATCTTGCGTCACCCTTGATAAAGATCAAAACTTCAGTAAAAACCGGGCCTTGTAGAACAGGCCGCGTATAATAGCGTGTCGCTTCGGCGGCAGGCAGCACGGTGCTTCCGGCAGTGCCTGGCTGGCTGGCCACGCGACTGTCGGACCACCGCAACGCATTCAAGACACCCAGGCCCACCGTCACCGCCATGCAGCTATTCACGCTCGGCCTCAATCATGAAAGCGCACCCATCGCCCTGCGCGAGCGGGTAGCGTTTGCCGCCGAGCAACTGCAGACGGCCCTGTCCGAATTCACCCGCAGCCAGCGCGTCGGCGAAGCCGCCATCCTGTCCACCTGCAATCGTACCGAGCTGTATTGCGCCGGTGGCGAGCCGCAGCGCGCCCTGCAATGGCTGGCCGAGCACCATCACATCCATACGCAGGAACTCAAGGGCCATGTCTACACCCTGGATGCGCCCGGCGCCGTGCGCCATGCCTTTCGCGTCGCCTCCGGGCTGGATTCCATGGTGCTGGGGGAACCACAGATCCTCGGCCAGATGAAGGAGGCGGTGCGCTCGGCTGAGGCTGCAGGCACCCTGGGCACCACGCTCAACCGGCTGTTCCAGCGCTCCTTCGCGGTGGCCAAGGAGGTGCGCACCAACACCGCCATCGGCGCCAATGTGGTGTCCATGGCCGCGGCTGCGGTCAGGCTGGCCCTGCGCATCTATCCCGGCCTGGAAGACCAGAAGGTGCTGTTCATCGGCGCCGGCGAGATGATCGAGCTGTGCGCCACACACTTCGCCGCACGCCATCCGCGCACGGTGGCCTTTGCCAACCGCACCCCGGAACGCGCCGAGCACCTCGCGCAGCGCTTCGGTGGCCGCGCCCTGGCCCTGCGCGACTTGCCCGAGTACCTCGCCGAATACGACATCGTGGTGTCCTCCACGGCCAGTTCCCTGCCGATCCTGGGCAAGGGCACGGTGGAGCGCGCCATCCGCGCGCGGCGCCACCGCCCGGTGTTCATGGTCGACCTGGCCGTGCCGCGCGACATCGAGCCGGAAGTGGCCGACATGGATGATGTCTTCCTCTACACCGTGGATGACCTGTCCGAACTGGTGAAGGAAGGCCTCGACTCACGCCAGTCCGCCATCGCCCAGGCCGAAGCCATCATCGAGACCCAGGTCGGCGCCTTCCTGCACTGGATGAGCTCGCGGGAAAACGTGCCGCTGATCCGCGCCCTGCGCGAATCGGCCGACGAAGCCCGCCGTGCCGAACTGGAGCGTGCGCTGAAGCTGCTGGCGCGCGGCGACGACCCGCGGGCTGTGCTGGAAGCCCTGTCGCATGGCCTCACCGCCAAGCTGATGCACGGCCCCACCCAGGCGCTGAGCGGCGCCCATGAACACACCGGAACGGGCGGCGACGAAGCCACGCGTGCCCTGCTCTCGCGCCTTTACCACCTCGATACCCCCCTGAACAGGAAGTAGCTGCGATCCGGATGCCGCATGCGGCCTTGCCGCCTGCGCGCCATCCGCTGCACCCAACAGCCACATGAACCGCCGATGAAACCAAGCATAGCCGCCAAGCTGGAACAACTCGCCTCCCGACTCACCGAGATCGACGCCCTGCTGTCCTCGCAGGAGGCGACTCGCAACATGGACCAGTACCGGCGCATCAGCAAGGAACACGCCGACCTCACCCCGGTGGTGGAACGCTTCACCGAGTTCCAGAAGGCCGGGCAGGATGTGGCCGATGCGCAGGCCATGCTGTCCGACCCGGAGATGAAGGCCTACGCCGAGGCAGAGGTCCGCGAGGGCAAGGCGCGCGTCGAGGCGCTGGAGCTGGAGCTGCAGAAGCTGCTGCTACCCAAGGACCCCAATGACGAGCGTAACATCTTCCTGGAAATCCGCGCCGGCACCGGCGGGGACGAATCCGCGCTGTTCGCCGGCGACCTGTGCCGCATGTACACGCGCTATGCCGAGCGCCAGCGCTGGCAGGTGGAGATCATTTCAGAAAGCCAGGGCGAAGTCGGCGGTTACAAGGAAGTCATCCTGCGCATCATCGGCCAGGGCGCCTATTCCCGGCTGAAATTCGAATCGGGCGGCCATCGCGTGCAGCGCGTGCCCGCCACCGAAACGCAGGGTCGCATCCATACGTCGGCCTGCACCGTGGCCATCCTGCCTGAAGCCGATGAAGTGGCCGAGGTGGTGCTCAATCCGGCCGAGCTGCGCATCGACACCTTCCGCGCCTCGGGCGCCGGCGGCCAGCACATCAACAAGACCGACTCGGCGGTGCGCATCACCCACCTGCC
>CAIPGJ010000620.1 GCA_903864555.1 uncultured Pseudomonadota bacterium
CGGCCTTGTCCGAGAGTCCCACGGGCGTTGCAGTGCTTTCGAAGAAGACGCCTGTACCGGCGCCCCAGGATCAGTTGCTGTTGCGGGCAGCCCGCCAGCTCTGCACCGGCCCGGCACCACGCACTTCGCCGGCGAGTCGATCACCGTTGATGCGCCCGGCGAACTCACGCCGCCGGCCTTCCGGATCGGTCAGCACGAAGCGCAGGGCATCCCCCTGCAGCTGTGCTTCGCGAAGCGAGGTGTTGAGCTTGCCGAAGGTGGCGCTGCCGGTCACCTTCTGGAAGGTCTGGTCGATCTGCAGCACGAAGCTGGCGGCCTTGCCCGTGTCGGCGCCGGTGCCGGTGCCGGTGCCGGTGCCGGCCAGAGTCGCGTTCCAGGTGCCCGCAGCCTTGGCTGGCACGATCCACAGGTGCGCCGGACGTCCATCCACGTAGGCGGTCTCATCGGGCTCCCACTCGCCCATGCCGAACTGATGGGCCACCAGGCGCGTGCCCGGCTTCATCTCCAGCAACTTGGGACGCAGCCGCAGGTTGAGCGCGGTCAGCAGGTACATGGTGACCACGGTCGCCTGGGAAAAATCCTTCTCGAAAATATCGCCGTGCACGATGGTCGCCTTGCCGACGGCTTCGCCAAACACACCCGCCTGCTTTGCGGCGCGGTTGGCGAAGTCCACCATCTCCGGGTTGTACTCGATGCCCATGGCGCGCAGGCCGCGCTTTGCGGCGGCAATGGCGATGCGCCCGTCGCCCGCGCCCAGGTCAACCAGATAGTCCTTCGGCGTGACACGGGCCACGGTCAGCATTCGTTGTATGAGTTCCGGTGGCGTGGGCACCCAGATGACATCCTTGCCTTCCTGTCCGACCGAAGGCGTGAAGGCGGGTGCCGCCGTCTGCGCATCGGCGTGAAACGGGTACGCCAGTGACAGGCCCGCAGCCAGGGCCAGGGCGAAGGCGGCCGGCCGGAACAGCTTGTGCAAGGGCATGCAGTTCTCCACGTATCGAACAGATTGGTGATTCAGGGTTGTCTGATGCAACAGGCGCGCATCTTATCAGGCAGCCCGGGTCACCGGCACATCGTGCCGTGGCCTTCAGACAGGAAAGCCGGGACCGGAAGGCGCAGGACGCACCTTCCGGCTCGACGGTGTTTTACCGACGCTTGCCGATCAGCAGCAGCAGCACACCCAGCGCCAGCACGCCTACGCCCACCAGCGCGCCCTTGCCGGTGTAGGCGAGGCTGGAATACAGCATGTAGACACACACCCCGCTGAACAGCAGCGGCGTCACCGGGTAGAAGGGCACGCGGAAAGGCCGGTCGGCGTCCGGTTCCCAGCGGCGGAAGATGAACACGGACATCCCCACCAGGAAGAAGAACAGCCAGAACACCGGCGCGGTGTAATCGACCATGTTCTTGAAACCATCATTGTTCCAGGAGCCGAACACCACCAGCACCAGCGAGATCGCCGCCTGGGCGATCATGGCATTGCGCGGCACGCCGCGCTCGCCATCCCACACGCCCAGCGCCCGGAACAGCGACCAGTCACGACCCAGCGCATAACTGGTGCGCGCGCCGGTGAGGATGGTGGCATTGGCCGAGGTGATCGCGGCCACCGCCACAAACACGGCCATCAGGTGGCCGCCCACCGGTCCCCATGCACGGTTGAGCAGATCGGAGGCGACGGCTTGGGACTTGGCCATGCCCGCCAGTCCGAGGCCAGACAGGTAGGCCAGGCTCACCAGCAGATAGAGCGCCGTGACGATGGCCAGGCCGAGCAGCAGCGACAGCGCGATGTTGCGCCGGCCATCCTTGATCTCCGCCGACAGATAGGCCGCATCGTTCCAGCCGCCATAGGTGAGCAGCACGAACACCATGGCCAGGCCGAGCATCCCGGCATCGGGTGCGGTCACCGTGGCCGGGGGGGCATTCACCACCGGATCCGGCGTCGAGAAGAAGAAGCCCGCGATGATGATGGCCACCAGCCCCACGACCTCGATGACGGTCAGCCAGTTCTGGGTGCGCTTGCCAGCATCAATGCCGATGATGTTGATGGCGGTGAGCACGATCACCAGGCCGGCCGCGTAGATGGACGAGGAATACGGCCCGAGGCGCAGCAACTGCGTCGCATAGTCGGCAAACACGAATGCGAAGATGGCGATGGAACCGCTGGCAATCACCGTCATTCGCGCCCAGGCAAACAGCCGCGCCACGTCGCCACCATAGGCCTGCTCGAGGAAGTGGTACTCCCCGCCGGCATTGGGGCGCGAGGCGGCCAGTTCGGCGTAACACAGTGCCCCCAGCATGGAGATGATGCCTCCCAGCACCCAGGCGGCCATCATCAGCTCGGGGGTGCCGGAGAACTGTGCCACCAGCGAGGGCGCCTTGAAGATGCCGGCGCCGACGATGATGCCCACAATGAGGGCGACGGCGTCTTTCAGATCGAGTACCGGCCGCGGCGCGGCTGGAGCGGCTTGATGCGTCATGAAATCACTCCTCGGACGGCGCAGCCAGCATGGCTGCACACGGCCCTGTTCGTTGTAGAGGCTTGCTGCTGCGGTTTTTTATTGTCCGGCGCAGGCAACAACGAAGTCGCCGGCCGGTTCAGCCTGTCAGGGCAGGCGGCATCGTATTACGGCAGCGCCGGTGCCACAAGCGAGGATACTGCCCCTGACCCTCAAAAACAGGGCCGGGCTGAGAATAGGGCCGGTCGCGCATGAGCGATTTGATGTTGTGTGGCACCCCGCCATGAACAACGCCGTCCGGCCCGTGAGGGCTGACGGCGTCAGAAAGAGAAAGCTGGAGCACCCGCGCCTGCCTTGCGGCAGGCCCCGGGGCGGGGAGGATGCCCCGCGGGTGTCCAGGCTGAAGAACCTGCTGCGGCACCGCCGCGAATCAAGGCGATCCCGGCTGCGGCGCCGGAAAAATCGGGTACTGCTGACTGCTGCTGAAGCCTACTTGTCGCGGCTATAGAAGCCAGCGAGCAGGGCCACCACCACGACCAGGCCGATGATGCCCACGAGGGACCAATCATGGTCGATCGCGAAATGGCCGGTGCCGATCTGGTCGGAGACATCCCTCAGGGGCTTGGAAAATCCGGCGAAGGCCGAAGCCGGGGCCAGGCAGGCTCCCGCTGCCAATGTCGGGGTCCTGATCGAACGAAAAACGCTGGCCAGCTTGTTCATTGCAATGCTCCTTGCCATGTAATTCCCATCACAGGCACTGCCGGATCGCCCTCGACTTCGACTCAGCTTCATGATGACAGAACCGGGACTTGATTTTTTTACCCAGCTCGCTTGTTGCAGTGCAATGTAACACTTTTGATTAACCAGATAAATAGGCTATATTTGAAATAACTTTTTTGATTATGCGAATAATCCATGGACCGGCTCCTGGCCATGCAGGTCTTTACTGCCGTCGTCGATGCCAACGGTTTTTCGGCCGCCGCGCGGCGCATGAAGCTGTCCAATGCCACCGTCTCCACGCTGGTCAGCAACCTCGAAGCGCATCTGGGCGTACGCCTGCTCAACCGCACCACGCGGCGCATGCACCTCACCGATGATGGGGCCGCCTACTACGAACGCTGCCGGCGCATCCTGGCGCAGGTGGAGGAAACCGAGACAGCCCTGGCACGCACCCGCGAACGCCCGCATGGCCGCCTGCGCGTGGACTTGCCCACCGCTTTCGGGCGCCTGTATTTCATCCCGGCCCTGCCCGGTTTCCTCGACCAGTACCCCGACCTGCAGATCACCGTCACCATGACCGACCGTCGCGGCGACCTGATCGAGTCCGGCGTGGATGCGGCAGTGCGCGCCGGCGTGCTCGATGACTCCACCCTGGTGGCACGCCGCGTCTATGAGGCTCACTATGTCGCCTGTGCCTCCCCGGATTTCCTGCAACGCTATGGAATGCCGCGCAGTCCGGCCGATCTGGCGAAATTCC
>CAIPGJ010000621.1 GCA_903864555.1 uncultured Pseudomonadota bacterium
CATGTCCACGCGGACCGAAGCTGTCCACCAGCAGGGCGGCGTAGCCACGCGTGGCCCAGAACTCTCCCCACATGCGATGCCGTTGCGACAGGGTGGTGGCATCGTGACGGCCCTTGGCAGCTGAGGAGTAGGGGCCGGCGCGGCCGTGCAGCATCACCACCGCAGGCCAGGGTCCGCTGCCGGCGGGCTTGTAGAGAAAGCCCCGCAGTTGGGTGTGTCCATCCAGGCTGGGAAAATCCACCGTGTCGGGGGCGGCCTTCAGCCAGGGGCTGGCAAGCAACAGCAGGAGGCAGGCGAGCAGGCGCATGGATGACAGTGTAGCGGCTCGACGGCCGCCCAGCCGGGCTCACCTGAGTCAGGAAGGACCAGGCAGTATGATTACAAAGGGCCACTTTGATCAATGATGACGTGGCATGCCGATTTAAATTGATCATATCAGACCGCTCCGCCCTGCTGCCTGCAGACCGAAGTGCGGAACAAGGCGGTGAAGTGGGCCTTGTTCCCTGCTTTTGCAACCAGGCGTCCACCGACAATGCGGTTCATGCGTTAAGGTTGCTACAGGCACAACACGTGAAAGGCCGGCAGCAGCAGGCAGTAAGAGCGCCTAACGGTAATTCTGTTAGGCGCTCTAAGAACCCGCAGGGATGACAGGCAGAACCGCAGGAAAGTTTCCCGGCTTCAGTCCAGGTTCACTCAAGGGAGGCGTGATGCGCAACATCCAGCTCCAGGCTCAGGCACTTCAGGTACCACGGGCACTTCAGTTACCGCTGCCATTGCCGCTTGACCGGCGCGAGGAGTCCATCCTGCGCACGGCCCATCGCAGCTCCGGCTTGAGCATGCCCTTCGAGGCGGCGATGAGCGTTCCCGCGCTGGCCATCTGCCTGCGCTGTCTGGGGGAGGCGCGCCAGAAGCTGCAGTCATCCGCCGAACGGTCGCGGCCATCGAACCAGATCTCCGCGCGCTCGCTGCGGTCTCGGCGCACGGCCAATGCCGATTGGTCCGGTCAGGTCGAATTACCCACCGCTGCGTGGTGATCCCGGCTCAGCAGGTGGTTGAGGTGGTTGAGGTGGTTGAGGTGGGCGAGGCAGGCGAGGCGATGGGCGAGGTGGCGGATGCCGCAGACGGTTGCGAAGACTTGCGTTCGAGGTTGTCTATGGTCTTCATCAATTCGGCATAGTCCACCGGCTTGACCAGGCAGGCATCGAAGCCGGCATCCTCGGCATTCAGCGGGTCGCTGTCCTGGCCGTAGCCGGTCATGGCAATCAGGCGGATGCGTGCCAGGGCCGGCAACTGGCGCACGCGTCGTACCACTTCATAACCATCCATGCCGGGCAGGCTCGATGTCGAGCAGCATCACGTCCGGCACCAACTTGTCGGCCAGTTGCAGGGCTTCGGGCCCGTCATGGGCGACCGTCAGCTCATGCCCGGACGTGGTGAGGAGCAGGGACAGGCTGTTGGCGGCATCGACCTTGTCATCGACCACCAGGATGTTGCGGGTCTGCACGGTTTGCAGGTGGGATTCCACCGGCTGTGCCGGTGCCACGTCGTTCCCCGATGCCGGCAGTGACACCATGAATTCGCTGCCTTTGCCGGGCCCGTCGCTGGAGGCGGTCACTGTGCCGCCGTGCAGCGCGACGATGCGCTTGACC
>CAIPGJ010000622.1 GCA_903864555.1 uncultured Pseudomonadota bacterium
CGATATTGCTGAAATCGAGCTTCCATCGGTGGTCGGCGCTCCAGCGCAATGGTGATTGCACCGTGGTGCGGGCAACCGGTGCGCTCTCCAGCACGCGCAGCGCCAGCTCCAGGGTGAACTGCTGCGACTCCGGGTCATGCGGCTTGCCCGCGCCGTTGCCCAGCGGGAAATCGCTGAACAGCATGCGTGCCACGCCGCAATGTTCGGGAATGTCCCTGGCACAGGCCATCAACACCGTGGAGATGCCATGCGCTTCCAGGTGGCGCGACACCAGGCTCAGGCTCTGGTGGCACACCGGGCAATTGGGCACCAGCACCGCCACATCCACGCCATCCTCGATGCAGCGCCGAAGCACTTCCGGCGCATCAACGTCGATGGTGTGGCGCTGGCTGCGATTGGTGGGTACGCCATGGAAGCGTGCCGCCAGCTTGCCGATACGGCCGGACTGTGCCAGCTTGCGCAGCAACGGCAGCGGAAACCAGGTGCCGCTGTCCTCCATGCTGGTGTGCTTGCGGTCCACGCCCACGTGCGAGACCCGCACATCATGGTCATGCGCGGTGTCCCCGGAATACACGGTGTAGAACTTGGCCGCCGCATTGTAGGGAGCGCCTGGCCCCTGGTTGCCCTTGTCCGGCTGATAGGGTGCGGCGGTGGTGATCAGGGCCACCGTGGACTGTGCCAGCGGCTTCTTCAACGGGGTGAAGGGCACCTCGGCGTAATGCGCCCACACATAGGGGTTGTTGTAACCCAGGGCAAGGTACCAGTCGCGCGTTCGCTGCATGTAGCGCGTGGGCACGTCATCCAGGGGCGCGAACTCGGAAAGGCCTTCGTCATTGCCGGGGGTTTGTGCGGTCATGGTGGTCACCAGTAAAAAAGGAGCAGAAACACGAAGACAGAAATGAGTACAGCGAACCGCTACCGAAACAACGCGAAGCATAATCCCCGCGATAGTATCGGGGACACCCTGCCAGTTTAACGCCTGGGTGCGGCCGGCTTTACCGTGTCCTTGAGTGCGAGCACCAGCATGCCGCCGACACCGGACAGCGCCGCCAGCAGGAAGCAGGCAAAGCGCACGGCCTCGATTTCACGCCCTTCGGCACTGGCCAGCGCCCGCTTCAGGTCCATGGCCAGATCGAAGAAAAACAGTCCCTGTGCGCGCAGGTGCTCGATGTTCTGGGTGGCCACCATGTCCATGCGCGCAGTCGGACTCATCGAGGGCAGCACAATGACTTCACCCAGCGAAGGAAACAGCACTGCCATCACATGGGGGCTCAGCATGCCCATGACCAGGAAAGTCAGGCATGCACCGAAGTTGAAGAGCAATAGCGTCCTGCGGCTGACCATGTCACCTCTCCCGGTTCTATCGGAGGCATTCAGGCATGCCCTGCACACTTCCGCTTTCAGTCAATTCGGAAAAACGGCTGAACGGTTTGCCCGCTGCCAACATCACGATCCGAAGTCAGCTCAGGCAGCGACTGTCTCCTGCAGCCAAACGTCTGCTGGAGCGGGTGTCCAGCCCTTCTCTGGCGGCAGGTATCGTGCCTGTCCGTGGATGATTGCGCAAGCTCCCGTCACAGCCCGGTGGCACCCCGGCAAGAGGACCATGCCACCTGCCTATGCAAGCACCGGATCCA
>CAIPGJ010000623.1 GCA_903864555.1 uncultured Pseudomonadota bacterium
CCGGAACCGGGTGTCAGCGTGCATGCCTCGGGCAACCGCATCGTCTTCGGCGAGCCGGTGGCCGGCGCGCCGAGTGAGCGTGCCCGGCTCATCGCTGCGGCCTTCGCAAAAGCGGGCTTTGCCGCCGAAGCCAGCGCCGATGTGCGCAAGGAAATCTGGCTCAAACTGCTGGGCAACCTCTGCTTCAACCCGGTGAGCGCCCTGGTGGGCTGCTCGACTGACAGGCTGATCGACGATCCGCGCCTGCACCGCCTGTTTGCCGACATGATGGGCGAAGCGCTGGCGCTGGGTCGCCAGCTCGGCATCGAAGTGGACATCAAGCCGGTCGATCGCATCGCCCTCACGCGCAAGCTGGGCACCATCAAGACCTCCATGCTGCAGGACCTCGAAGCCGGGCGGGTGCTGGAGATTGACGGCATCCTGGGCGCGGTGGTGGAAGCCGCCGAAGCGGTGGGGTTCGCGGCGCCCATGATGTCTGCCACGTATGCCCTGACGCGCATGCGCGCGCAGGTGCTGGGCCTGCTGCCATCGACCTGAAGGTGAGCGGGCGGACGTAGAATGGGGGTGACAGATTCCACCCCACGCAAGGACCCGAAACATGGATTCAGGCCTCAAGCAAGCCGCCCTGCATCGCCCCGAACAATTCACCGAGCCCGAATGGCGGCTGCGCCTGGAACTGGCCGCCTGCTACCGCCTGGTCGACTGGTTCGGCTGGAGCGAACTGGTGTTCAACCACATCACCGCGCGCGTTCCCGGCCCCGGCACCGAGTTCCTGATCAATCCCTTCGGCCTTCACTACGGCGAAGTCACCGCCTCCAATCTGGTGCGCATCAACCTGGCCGGTGACGTGCTGGATGGCTCCCCTTACGCAGTCAACCGGGCCGGCTTCGTCATCCACTCGGCCATCCATGCCGTGCGCGAGGATGCGCACTGCATCATGCACACCCACACCACCGCAGGCATGGCCGTTTCCTGCAAGCAGGAAGGCCTGCGCAACGACAATTTCTACAGCATCATGCTCAATGGCCGGATCGCCTACCATGACTTCGAGGGCACGGTGACCGACCTCGACGAGCAACCGCGCCTGGTGGCCAACCTGGGGCGCAAGAATCTGCTCATCCTGCGCAACCACGGCCTGCTGGCCATCGCGCGCGACATTCCCCAGATGTTCGTCAGCTACTGGACCATGGAACGCGCCTGCCAGATCCAGATGGCCACCGACAGCATGTCCGGCGCCAATCAGACCCTGCCACGCGAGGTCGTCGAGGGCTCGCCGATGCGCAACAAGCAGGCCAACCGGCCCAGGAATGAAGATGGCACCTCCGGCATTTTCAGCGCCATGCTGCGCAAGGCCGGCATCCGTTACGAAGATATCGTCTAGGCCGGACACCGCGTCCCGGCGCCGAGGCAGGCCGACTGGTCACTTCCGCCCTATCCGTCACACTCACGCTGAAAGTGCTGCCATGGATGAAGAACACACACCCGGCCCCCCCATCGACGAACCACCCCAGCCACTGGGGCCCGACCCCAAAGGCCCGGAGCCGGATCACCCGATACGCGAACCCCAGCCCACCCCGCTCATCTAGGTCGTTTGTTTCGGGGCGCCCCGCCCGCAGTGCTGCGCGTGCCACGCCTCGCACGCTGACGCGGTGGATTGCGGCCGGCTTCGGTGCCTGCACTGGAAGCCCCCCGGTAGCGTCGCGAAACGCCTCCACCGCCTGGCCTCGCCGGTCGGTGACCTGCTGTTCGCTGATCGAGTCGCGCCAGCCCTGGCAGATGACCGGGTTGGATGTGTTTTGCGCTTGCGGTGACTCATCGCGCTCGTGGGGCAGCTGGATGCGCCCGTCGGGAACGAAGCTTTCGTCGGTATTGTCGCGCTTGCGCCGGTTCAGGCCGCGGGCCTGAATTGCGGGCTGGGTATCTGTTCTGATGAGCAAAGTGGTGTTCCTCGAGGGATGGATGAAGGCATCTGCCCGGGTCAGGCTGGCAAGCGCCATGCCGGCATCGCCCGGCATCGCCCGACATCCCATCCCGCTGATTGAGCAAGCCTGTCACGCGGCACACGCCCCCAGAGCCGGCAATTGTTCCCGGTTGGCCGCTGTTTTTGCCGAACAGCAAAGGCCGACACCGCCATTCCACCGCTAGAATGGAAAAACTTTTCCGGGAGGTGGAATCATGGGGCTGATCATTTTCTTCGCGATCATGGGCGCACTGCTCATCGGCATCATCAGCATCTACAACCGGCTGGTCAGCCTGCGCAACCGGTTCAAGAACGCCTGGGCCCAGATCGACGTCCAGCTCAAACGTCGCTATGACCTGATCCCCAACCTGGTGGAGACGGCCAAGGCCTATCTCGCACATGAGCGCCAGACCTTGGAAGCCGTGATTGCCGCGCGCAACAGCGCCCAGACCGCCGCCGGCCGGGCTGCGGCCAATCCCGCCGATGGGGCCGCCATCCAGGGCATGGCAGCCGCCGAGGCCGGACTGTCCGGCGCCCTGGGCCGGCTGTTCGCACTGTCGGAGGCCTATCCCGATCTCAAGGCCAATGCCAACATGATGCAGCTCACCGAAGAGCTGGGCAGCACCGAAAACAAGATCGCCTTTGCGCGTCAGGCCTACAACGATGCCGTCATGAGCTACAACACGGCGATCGAAGTGTTCCCGAACAATGTCATCGCCGGCATGGGCAGCTTCCAGCCGGCCACACTGCTGGAAGCCACCGAGTCGCCAGAAGAGCGCAAGGCCGTCAAGGTCGCCTTCTGATCCGGCACTGATTCCGGGACAGGCACCAGGACAGGCAACAGGACAAAGGCGCGATGGACTTCTTCGCGCATCAGGACCGCGCCAGGCGGCAGACCACGCTGATGGTCGTGCTCTTTCTCATCTCGGTCGTACTCATCGTGCTGGCCATCAATCTGGTGGGCGGGGCGATCTTTATTGCCATGGCGGATGTGCCGCCCTTTCCCCTTGGCACTGCGTTCGCGAGCGTGCCGCGCTCTGCCTGGTGGATCACCACCGCCGTGGTGCTGTGCCTCATCACAGCCGGCACCCTGACGCGGCTGTACGCCCTGTCCGGTGGCGGCGCCGCGGTGGCCGAGATGGTGGGCGCACGCAGGGTCCCGCAGGACTCCCGTGAACCGGGCGAACGGCGCCTCATCAACATCATCGAGGAAATGGCCATCGCCTCCGGCATCAATGTCCCGCACATCTTTGTGATGGACGGACAAAACCAGATCAATGCCTTCGCCGCGGGCTACTCACCGAACGAAGCCGCCATCACGGTGACCCGTGGCGCCCTCGAAAGGCTCAGCCGCGATGAACTGCAGGGCGTGATCGCCCATGAGTACAGCCATGTGCTGAACGGCGACATGCGCCTCAACATCCGCCTCATGGGTGTGATCGCCGGCATGGTGATGATAGGCACGCTGGGGCGTTTCCTGATGCGCCTCGGCGGGGGTGGTGGCAACGATGGTGATTCCGGCGGCCGCAGCAAGGGTGACTTGCGCATCCTGGTGGTGGGCCTGGCGATCTGGGCCATCGGCTCCATCGGTGTGCTGTTCGGCAACCTCATCAAGGCCGCCATCGCACGCCAACGTGAATATCTCGCCGACGCCTCCTCCGTGCAATTCACGCGCAATCCCGAAGGCATCGGCAGCGCCCTGCACAAGATCGGCCTGCACGGGTCCGGGGTCACGGAGCGCCATGCCGAAGAATTCAGCCACATGTACTTCGGCGAACCGGTCGTAACCAGC
>CAIPGJ010000624.1 GCA_903864555.1 uncultured Pseudomonadota bacterium
CCCACCAGGATGCGAACCGGTTTGTTGGGAAAATTCTGGGCCCAGGTGGCCGTGGCTGACACGGCTGTTGCCGTGGCGAGCCCGAGGGAAAGCATGAATCGGGTGAAGCGCATGACACCTCCTTTTGCTGACTGCAAATCGTTGCGTTGTGCTGTTGTTTGAGCGTCTCCGCCAGCCCGCGAAAACGGGTGGCGGAACGGCGTTCCATTCCGGGTGCGGCAGTATATGACAGGTCTGCAGGCGAAAGGGAGCGGTGCGCCTGCAGATAAAGGCTTAAGCTGCGGTTAAGTCTATCTTCGGAGACTGCACCCATAGGCACACCGTCAGGCGATCCCGTCGTTCATGGTCACCGCGGAAAGATGCCTCCAGCGGGCGGTCATGAAAGGGGAGTGGATACCAATGAAGCAACAAGCCTTGCGCAGGTCGTTCCTGCTGCTGGTGCAGTCGATGTGCCTGATGCCGGCAGTCGCGGCAGACCAGAAGGCCGGCAGTGCAGATGTTGCTGCTGCTGCGAGCACTGCCAACACCGTCACGACGACAAAGCCGGCGGCCGCAGCGCCAGATTTCCGCGAGGAACTGGCGCGGCAACGGGCCATCTATCTGTCGCAAGGGGAGAGCCGGCCCAAGGGCTACGTCATTGACCGCGGTCTTGATGCGTATTCCGATGCCCTCCCGGCTGAGTTCAGCACCCGGCTGCGCGGCCTGGGCTTCGAAGATCGCTGGCTGGACATCGGGGCCGGGCGGGGCCAGGCGATACTGGATTACTACGCGCCCGGCTACAGCGTGAACCACGCTACCGCTGCCAAAGGGCAGGCACAGGGGGCGGTACAGGCTCCAACGGATGCTCCGGCTGCAGCAACGGCAGGCCGCAAGGCCAGGGCAGTGGCCATGTCCATGGAGGATCGCCGGACGCCGCAGTGGCATCAGGTTGCCGCGGGCGTGCCCGGGGATCGCATCCAGTATCTGTTCGACAAGCCGTTGCGCGATTACGCCACCCAGGAGATCGGCCGTTTCCAGGTGATCACCGACCTGCTCGGCGGATTTTCCTATACCGATGACCTGTCCGCCTTCACCGGCAAGGTCCTCGACCTGCTGGAGACCAACGGTGCCTTCTATACCGTGCTACAGGACGTCAACTCGGAACGCGGCACCAACGCCCCCTTCTACCGCAACGAGCCCTACCTCACGCGCCTGTTCGACGCGGAGGGCAAGGAAGTGAAGGTGTGCAGTTGGCTCAAGGGCATCTCCTGCGTCCAGGTCAGCTGCGAGCTGCGCTCGGAGTGGGAGCCGCCCATCGAGGTCTACCGGATCCAGAAGACCTGCACGCCGAACGTCGTTCCGGCTTTGACACGCACGCACTATGTCGCCGGCACGCCGCCGGAGCGGCGCTTCAACCTGGGCCGGTAAGGCCGGCCGCAGTGCGGCCGGTGCTGCTGCGAGAAGCTGCTGCGCCTTACGCCCTCACGGTTTCGCAGCCTTACGCGGCGGGCCCCATCCTGCCCGGAGACGCTCCGGGGCGGTGGCCGGCCAGCCACTGCAGCCCCGCGGCGAGGGCTGCCATGGCGATGGCGCCAGTGGCCCACAGGCCCCAGGCCAGCCGTGACATCCAGGCCATCAGGCCATCGTCCGTAGCCAGGCCGCTGTTCAGCCATTCGATCATTCCGAGCTTGGCCACCGACACCGCCTGCAGCAGTGCCGGATCGATGATGGCACTCAGCCAGGCCGGCATCGGCCACTGTTCCGGTGTCTGCAGCAGCTGCGTGGCCTGCCCCGATTGGAAGGCGGCCACCAGCCACTCGCCCAGTTGCACGCTCAGCGACATCAGCCCGGTCCACAGGGCCAAGCCCAGCCAGAACACAATCCAGATTGCAGTCTTCATGTCTACGCTCCTCATGCGTTGGTCAATGCCCGTCACGGCCTGGGTGCCGGATCAGTGCAGCGCCACGATAAGGGGGCTGACATGATTTAAAAATGCGGATTAATTGCGGGAAAGATCAGAAAAAATCGAAGCATGCCGGCCGGAGGGCGCCGGGCTGAAGCCGCCGCCGCGGGCAATCCGGACAGGCCAGCTGGTCTGGAGGCAGGCATGGCGCAATGGGGAGGGGGCGCAGGCCAGGCCAGGCGGGTGGTCCTGACGGGGCAGCACTCCACCCGCCAGCGCGCGCGACCGGTGGCTCTTCGTGGCCTGCCGCCCGCGGTCAGCGGGCCCTGATCAGAGCGTGCGCACCGACACCTTGCGGAATTTCACCGTGCCGCGGCCCAGTTGCAGGGCGATCGGGCCATCGGCGAACTTGCTGTCGCGCACGTCCACCGTCTTCTGCCCGTTCATCACCACGACCAGGTGGTTGCCCTTCATGCTGACCTCGAAGGTGTTCCACTTGCCGCCGGCCTTGGGCGCCGGTTGCGCCACGGCAGCCACCTTGACGATGGCCCCGGTGGCATAGGTCTGGTCCGGGCGCTGGTCGAAGATGTTCACTTCGTAGCAGCTTTCATCATCGATGGCCTTGGCGTCCTTGCAGCGCATGAAGATGCCGCTGTTGGCATCGGGCGTGGCCCAGATCTCGGCGCGCAGCTCGAAGTCCCGGTAGTTCTTCCGCGTCACGAGATAGCCGGTTACCTTGCCCGGCTGGGTGGCCTCGATGGCGCCATCGGCAGGCTTCCACACCGCGTCGCCGATGCGGTCGAAATTCTCCAGCCCGCGCGTGCCGTCCACCAGATGGGTCCAGTTGTCCTGCGTGCCGTAGGACGCGCAGCCGCCCAGGCTGGTGACCAGGGCTGCGGCAAGGATGAAGCGGTTCAGGTTCGTGCGATGCATGGTTTCCTCCCGGGTGTTGTTATGAGTCCGGCCAGTGTATTGGTTTTTTTCAGCGGCACGTGAGGCATGCGGGCGCGAATGCCGCGGCCTGGCCCTTCGCCAGGCAGGTCATCCTGCTTTCGTTGCCACGCTGCCTGGCAGGGAGGCAACGATCACTCCCGCCCGCAGCGGCTGGCGCTTGCCCTTGGCCAGGATCTCCCGCTGAATGGCTGGTGCCATACCCGCGGCAAGGCAGGCTTCTTCCGAGGCGAGCAGTTCACCGGGTGCGGCGGCATCGCACAGCCGTTGTGCCGTGTTGACCGTGTCCCCGATGAAGTCATAGGCCTTGGCCCCGTGGCTTCCCAGCACCCCCTCGACGACCAGGCCGCAATGCACCCCGGTCCCTGCCTGCAGTCCCGAAGCGGACAGCAGCGCCTGGGCAGCAGACAACATGCTCGTTCCGGCATGGACCGCATCCGCCGCATTGGCGAACACCTCCATGACCTCGTCGGCCGTGTGCTTGAGCTTGATCGGTTGAATGTCGCCGAGCGCGTCCTCGGCGGTGCGGTAGTAGTCATTGAGCATGCCGACCACGGCTTCGGGTGATTGCTGCTCGCTCCAGGCGGTGAATCCGCGGATATCCATGAACAGCACGCTGCGCACCACGCGCTGCAGCGACAGGGTCCCCTCATCGGCAATGGCGCGGTCGAGGATGCCGCGGCCGAGTGACCACTCGGAATACTGTCGCAGGCGCGCCGTCAGTGATCGTATCGTGGCCATGGAACGGCGCAGATTGACCTCGGCAAAGCCCAGCAGGACCCCGAGCAGCAGCAACACCACCGCGAGGAAATCATGGGCCCGGTCGGCAAAGAAGACGTCGAGCGAAAGTCCGGTGCCCTTGGTGCGTGCCTCGAACAGGGCGTACATCACCAGTGGAATGGCCGAGCGCAGCACGCTTTCACACAGCACCAGGGCCGCAGTCATCCTGGGACGTTGTGGCTGTGCCCATTGCAGCACGGCAAAGCCGATCGCAAACGCCCAATAGGCCTGGTGATGCCAGTGGGAGAAGAAGGCCAGCCCTTCCAGACCGGCTTCCACCAGGGAATAGATCAGGGGCCCGGCCAGATTGGATGCAAACGGCAGTGGCCGGCCGCGGGTGGCCAGCCACTCCATCAACCAGGCCTGCAGCATTCCCGAGACGAGCAGCAGGTAAGGATCAGCCCGCGAAAAATATCCCGGCTGTGCCAGCAGTGCTTCGAGGATGAGCAGAACCAGCGGCACATGGCCGCTGTGGGTGAAGAAATTGCGTGCAGCGCGGGCGGTCAGCGAGTCGGATGGGAAAGGTGTGGATTCCATGTTGATCAGTCTTGCGTATTTCAGTGCTTCCCCGGGGAAGGGGGCCGGGTTGTCCGCCTGCTTCGACCCATCTCCGGCAGCCCGTCAGGGGCAGGAGGCCGGTGGCTGCCCTGGCACGGTGGGCGGCAGGCATTCCATGGCAAGGCGGGTGCACCGGACCAGCTAGTCCATCTGTATCCTCGCCACGGTGATGAGCTTTTTCCAGCGCTCGTACTCATCGCGCAGGGCCTTGCCCAGGGCTTCGGGGGTGCCGCCGTCAGCCTCGACGCCTTGTTTGGCGAACTGGGCCAGCACCGCGGGTTCCAGCAGCGCCCTGTTCATGTCGGCGTTGAGTTTCATGATGATCTCGCGTGGCGTGCCGGCCGGTGCCGACATGCCGTACCAGGTGGATACTTCGTAATCCGGATAGCCCGACTCGGCCACCGTGGGCACGTCGGGCACGGTGCGGGAGCGCTTCGAGGCGCCCACTGCCAGCGCGGTGAGTTTGCCGGATCTCACGTGCGGCAGCAGCGACAGCATGCTGTTCAGCGTCAGGTGCACGCGTCCGGCGGTCAGGTCGAGCACCGCCTGCGGTCCGCCCTTGTAGGGCACGTGGGTCATGTCGAAGCCGGCCATGAATTTCAGCAGTTCCACACCCAGGTGGTTGGAAGTGCCGATGCCGGCCGAGGCATAGGAGAGCTCGCCCGCAGGCCTGGACTTCGCCAGCTTCACGAACTCGGCCAGCGTACGCACATTGAGTGAGGGATGCACCGCAATCATCTGCGTGCTTTGCACCAGCATGCTGATGGGGGCGAAGTCCCGCAAGGGGTTGAACGGCAGCCGGTCACCTTCGATGGCATAGGGAATGGAAGTGTGGCCGGCGGTGGTGAACATCAGCGTGTAGCCGTCGGCCGGGGCGCGTGCCACCAGTTGCGAGCCGATGGTGCCATTGGCACTGGGGCGGTTCTCGATCAGGACGGTGACGTTGTTGTAATCGCCAAGCTTGTTGTTGACGGTGCGGGCCACCAGGTCGGTGCCGCCACCGGGCGGATAGTTCACCACGACGCGTATGGGTTTGGCTGGAAACCCCTGCGCTGCCACCAATGAACTGCCGGCCAGCAGGCCTGCGCCCAGAACCTTCAATAGTGTGTGCATGATGCCTCCCGGAAAGGGCATGGTGGTCCGTCCGGCCGGGATTTTTCCCATGGGGCGGACCAGGGTGGCGCAGACCACAGCCAAAGCCGTGGCCTCTCGCCGCCAGACGGCTATTCCATCTGGATCTTCGCCACGGTGATGAGCTTTCTCCAGCGCTCGTACTCGTCGCGCATGGCCTTGCCCAGTTCCTCCGGGGTGCCGCCATCGGGCTCCACACCTTGCTTGGCAAACTGCGCCTGGATCTGCGGGTCGAGCAGCGCCTTGTTCATGTCGGCGTTGAGCTTCAGGATGATGGGGCGCGCAGTGCCCGCCGGTGCCGACATGCCATACCAGGTCGAGACTTCATAGTCGGGATAGCCCGATTCCTTGACGGTGGGCACATCCGGCATGGTGCGCGAACGCTTGCCCGCGCCCACGGCGATCGGGATCACCTTGCCCGCGGTGACAAAGGGCATGATGGAGACCATGCTGTTGAGCATCATGTGCGTGCGGCCCGCGCCAAGGTCGAGCACCGCCTGCGCACCGCCCTTGTAGGGGATGTGGGTCATCTCGAAACCGGCCATGAATTTCAGCAGCTCTATGCCCAGGTGGTTGGGCGTGCCGATGCCGGCGGAAGCGTAGGAGAGCTCACCGGGCTTCTTCGATTTCGCCAGCTTGACGAACTCGGGCAGCGTGCGCACCCCCAGCGAAGGGTGCACCACGATCATCTGTGTGCTCTGCACCAGCATGGTGATGGGGGTGAAGTCCTTGATCGGATTGAAGGGCAGTTTGTCACCTTCGATGGCGTAGGGAATGGCGGTGTGCCCGGCGGTGGTGAATAGCAGCGTGTAGCCATCGGCCGGTGCGCGTGCCACCAGTTGCGAGCCGATGGTGCCGTTGGCGCTGGGGCGGTTCTCGATCAGCACGGAGACGTTGTTGTACTCGCCCACCTTGTTGTTGACGGTGCGTGCCACCATGTCGGTGGTGCCACCCGGCGGATAGTTGACGACGACGCGAATGGGCTTGGACGGGTAGTTCTGCGCCATGGCAGGCAGCGCGGCCAGGGTAGCCAGGGCGGAAAGGCCGGATAGCGCCGACAGGGCCAGCGCGGACAGGGAAAATCCCCCGTGAGATGTCTTCATGTTGTCTCCTCCGATGATCGGGTGGTGTTCTTGTGCGGGCGAAGTATGGGCCCCGCCGGAAAGCGCTGCAACCGGGCCACAGGGCGGAGTCGCGTTGTGTGCCCGGGGGGCAGAATGCGCGGCATTTGCCGGATCCGGTCCATCGCACGCCGAGCCCGGCGTTCGACAGCGTCTCCTGCGTACTCCCGCCGCGCGCAAGCCACCAATGTGTCGGACTGGTGCAGGCCTGCGGGCGCGTGCCGGCTATTGGGCTCGGTCGCGGTACTCGTGTGCCAGCGCGACCCTGCCGATTAATTCAACAGGCAGTGGCTCGTGGTGGGGGAAGGAGAGATTGCCCTTGGGGTCGCGGCACCGGGCGGTTTCGGCAATGAGTGCCGCATCCTGCGTCACCGGGGATAAATGCCGATCTGCTTCCGGAAAGCCGCAAAGTCAAGGAAGGTGCGTTGGTGTTTGAGCGCAGGCCTGTTGTAGCTGATGCACCGGGTGGCGCCGGGGATGAGTCGCCCGACTTCCTGCTGCACCTGCGTGAGGCGCGCGGATGGTTTCGGGAAAGACGGTCAAGTCGTCTTCGTGGGACGAAAAGGGCATTGATATCGGCAAACCGGGCAGCGAGGCAGCGAGACAGCGCGGCAACGCGGCAGCGGAACATGGACCCCGTTGCCGCGCACTGCCCTCAGGCGGTTTACATCACCCGCACCTTCTGCCCCACCGGGCGGTCCCAGCAGCGGTTCAGCCAATCCTTCACGTTGGGCCAGCGCGCCAGGTCCATGGACAGGGCGCGAAACATGGCGGCGGCGACGTTGAGGTCGGCGATGGAGAAGTCGCTGCCGGCCAGCCATGTCGATTTCTTCAGCGCGACTTCCAGCACGTCGAGGGCGGCCTCGATCTCTTTCCAGGTGGCGTCGGCCAGCGCCTTGTTGCGCTCGGGCTCGGGCAGCATGCTGGTGTGCTGGGCCCAGGTGGTCATCTGGCGGTCGAGGCGGTCGGTTTCCCACAGGCTCCACTGCAGCGCCAGTGCCTCGTGCTTCGGGTCGGCGGGATAGAGCGGGCTC
>CAIPGJ010000625.1 GCA_903864555.1 uncultured Pseudomonadota bacterium
GCGCACGCGCGCAGCCAGCGGCGCTGGCACTGACCCGGGTGGGCACAGTGAGAACACCTGCATGCCGGCCGCCACACCCGCTTCCAGGCCGGTCAGGCTGTCTTCTACCACCGCGCAATGCGCCGGTTCCACGCCAAGGGCCTGGGCCGCGTGCAGGAACAACCCCGGCGCCGGCTTGAACGACTGCACCTCATAGGCGCAAAACAGCCGGCCTTCGAACCAGGGCAGCAGGCCGGTCAGGCCCAGGGTCAGCTCGGCCTTCTCGCGCGGGCCGTTGGTGGCCACGCAAAACGGGATCTGCAGCCGCTCGACCAGCGCCAGCGCGCCGGGCATGGGCTCCAGGCTTTCGCGAAAGCGCCGTGCCATGGCCTGGCGCACGGCCGTGGTGAAGCGGTCATTGAAGCCATCGGGGCGCCGGGGCAGCCGCTGCGCGATGGCCTCCACGCAACCGGCCATGCGCTTGCCGCGAAACAGCGCATGCGCCTCCTCGCGCGTGAACGCCGCGCCATGCAGTCCGGCCAGCTGGTGCAGCACGTCCAGGCCCGACACCTCGCTGTCGACCAGGGTGCCGTCGCAATCAAAGATGACGGCGCGGATCGGTGGGTACGGTTCAGGCGGTGCCATGGCGGGCAGTGTAGCCAGCGGGCATCGGGGCAGGATCAAACCAACCCGTCTTGCGCAGCCAGTGCCTGACGTACCGCTCCGGGCGCGCTGCCGCCGCTGGATGCCTGCAGCGCCGCCGATATGCCAGCCGCATGCCCGGTGGCAAAGGCCGTGCCCATCACCCGCAGCGAGCCATAGGCTTCGGCATCTGCGCCCACCACGCGGCCGGCCAGCCGCAGGTTGCGCAGGCCCCGGGCTACCAGCGATGCATGGGCGATGTCGAACCAGCCCCCGCCGCCGATGTCGACAAAGCGCTGCACCCCCGGCGCCACATGCACTTCCATCGGCCAACTGGCGCGGGCGATGCCATCTGGACAGCGCCGACCTTCACGCGCATCGTCGCCGGTGGCGTCGCCTTCGGAAAACGGGCGCCGGCTTTCGCGGATGCCCAGCTGTGGCCCGGTGAGCGACAGGTGGGCGTTCTCGAAGCCGGGATGGCGGCGCAGCACATCCATCAGGCGCCAGGCTTGCTCGCGCGCCCGTGTCTCGGCGCGCGCCAGGTCGGCGCCGCTGACGCCATCGGTGTCCAGGTCCACCGTCATCCACCAGATCTCGTTGGAAATGGGCAGGCGCATCACCACGCCGCCGTCGGCACGCGTGATCGGCATATCGGCACTGGCGTTGTATTGCGCCACCAGTTCGGTCATGCGCGCTCGGTCGAAGGGCACGCCCGGCGGCACGCCGTCCACCCGCATCGGGAACGAGGCCGGCTGCAGGCGGGCGCCAGGGCCGCCGGGCTGGCTCATCGGCACACCGGCGTAGGCGCACAGCGAGGCTTCGCCGCTGGCATCGACGAAGGCGCCGGCGCTGATCTCGCGCAGGCCTTCGTGGTCAGCCACCGTGACCGCGGAGATGCGGTCGCCATCGCGATGCGCCGCCACCAGCCGGGTGTGGAAGTTCAGCGCGATGTGTTCGGCCAGAACCATTCGGTCGAGTGCGACCTTCAGGCCCTCCAGGTCGATCATCACGATCCGGTTGCCGCTCTTGGAGCGCACCGGCGCGGTGTCGAAGCCCATGGCCTGCAGCCGCAGCAGCAGTTCCCAGCCCACTCCGCCCACGGTGCGCATCTGGGGGATGCTGCCGCCGGTGTAGAAGCCGCAGTAGGTCAGCACCAGCGAGCTGGTGGCTGCGCCGCCCAGGAAGCCGTAGCGCTCCAGCAGCAGGGTGCGCGCGCCCATGCGTGCCGCGCCGATGGCGGCAGCCACACCGGCCGAGCCGCCGCCGGCGACGACCACGTCATAGTGTTCGGTTGCTTTTTTGTTCATGAAGTCCTTGCCGTCGATCAAGCGGTATGAAGCTGCAGGAAGGGCAGCAGCTGCTGCGCGACCTCGTCCGGTTTTTCTTCCATCATCAGGTGGCCGGCAGCGACCGGCGCTCCCGTCACCTCACCGCTGGTCCAGCGCCGCCAGATGTCCACCGGCGTCTCGCCGCTGGCATACCGGCCGCGCTCCCACAGCACATGGACCGGCTGCGCCAGCCGGCGGCCGGCGGCGCGGTCGACCTGATCGTGCGTCCGGTCGATGCCGGCGGCGGCGCGGTAGTCCTCGATCATTGCCAGTCGCACTTCGGGGCGGGCAAAACAGCGGTGGTAGTCGGTCAGGCTCTGCGCCTTCAGGAAGTCGCGGCCCTGCGCCATCTTGTGCAGCGTGTGCTCTAAGAAGAAGGCCGGGTCGCCCGCCAGCAGCACCTCGGGCAGGGGCGCGGCCTGGGCCAGCATGAACCAGTGCCAGGCCTGCATGCCGAAGCCAAAGCTGGAGCGGTCCCACATCTCTTCGGTCGGGATGACGGTGATTGACGCCAGAGCCTGCACGCGGTCTGGGAAGTCGAGCGCCAGCCGGTGCGCCACCCGTCCGCCCCGGTCATGGCCCACCACCGCATAGCGTTCGTGGCCCAGCGCTTGCATGACGCGGGCCACGTCGCCAGCCACCGCGCGCTTGCTGTAGGGCTGGAGCTGCGCATCGGGCGCGGGGCCGGTGCTGTCGCCGTAGCCGCGCAGGTCGAGCAGCACCAGGCTGAAATGCGTCGCCAGCAACTGTGCCACTGGCAGGCAGGCGCGGTGGTTCTGCGGATAGCCGTGCAGCATGACCACGGCCGGTCCCTGGCCGGCGCAGTACGACTGGATGGCCACGCCGTCCCCGAGGGCATGGCGCTGCGCCTCGAAGGCAAGGTTCATCCGGCGACCGTGATCTTTCGCTTGGTGATGATCTGCTGGTAGTGCGCCGTGTCCGACCTGATGCGCCGCTGCGCCTGCTCGGGCGAGCCGCCATCGGCCACCCAGCCCTGCTGGAATAGCTTCTGCTTGACATCGTCGGAGCGGATGATGCGGGTGAGTGCCGCGCTGATGGCATCGGCGATGTCCCTGGGCATGCTGGCCGGCACCACCATCGCGTTCCAGATCTCCAGGTCCATTGCCGGCACACCGGCCTCGGGCAGCGCCGGCACATTGGGCGCGAGCGGTGTGCGCGCGGCCGAGGTGACGGCCACAGCCTTGATGGTGCCGGCCTGCGCCTGCGCCAGAGCGAAACCCATTGGCAGGCTGGCCATGTGGATGTCGCCGCCCTTCATAGCACTGATGACGGCCGGCGCGCCGTTGAAGGGCACGTGGACAGCGTCGAAGCCGGCCAGGTCCTTGAGCATCTCGTTGCCCAGGTGGGTGCCCGAGCCGATGCCCACCGAGCCGTAGCTCCACTTGTTGCCGGCCTCGCGCGCCAGCTTGAAGAAATCGGCCGGGGTGCTGAAGTTGAGCGAGGCAGCCCCGACGATCAGCCAAGGCGAGGTGCCCACCACCGTGAGGGTGTTGAACTCGGTCAGCTCATACGGCAGCTTCGGGTACAGAATCGGATTGCTGGTGAGCGCGGCATTGCCAACCACGCCGATGGTGTGGTCGTCGCGCGTCTTGGCCAGATCGCCGGCGGCCAGGCTGCCGCTGGCGCCGGTCTTGTTCTCGACCACCACAGTCTGGCCGAGCTCCTTGCCCAGGGGCTCGGCCAGCGCGCGGGCGATCAGGTCGGGCGAGGTGCCGGCCGGAAAGCCCACCAGGATGCGCAGCGGCCGCCTTGGCCAGTTGGCGGGCCGCGCCTGGGCCAGTGCCTGTACGGGTGCGGCAATGCCGCCAGCCGTCAGCGCTGCCGCGGTGGCGGATTTCAGCCAGAAGCGGCGGTTGTGGTCGTGGTGTTGCATGCTCAGGTCTCCTTTGTGTGTGATTGGCCGGAAGTGGCGCTATCCAGGTGCTCAGTATGTGGCCCGGACGCCCGACAGGTCAATGGTGAAGCCGGTCGTGAAGCTGCTTTGCGGCCCGGCCACGAAGGCCACCATGGCGGCGATCTCACGGATACGGATAAGCCATTCAACCGTACGCGCTGCAGTATAGGCCTCAGCAACAGGCCTCGAACCCCGAGCGAACCCTGGATTTCCCGCCCGTGGGGCAGGTTCACCATGAAGAAACGCCGTAAGCAGAACCTATAGCGTTTCGACGGGGGCGTCGGGCGCAGGCCTGGCCAGGGGCAAGTCAAAATCGCCGCTTCAACCATTCACCAACTGACGAACTGGTCCACATCGAAATCCGGTACCGGTTGTGCCGCCAGACCCCAGTCGGGCTCAATGTGCACCCCGTATGGTCAATATATCCATCCGACCTACTTCCCAGAAAAACACCAATGTTTTAACTACTGCCGCCAACCCCGCGCCAAGCTGCTCAACCAAAACCTGCGATCCGCACCACTAAAACCGCAGCTCAACCCAATTTGATTTTGTAAGCACATGGGCATTGCGCTCGGATCTTCTTGCGTTCAGCAAAGTCACCACTTTACTTACCCAGGAAATGAACGAACCCGTGTTTATCCGGTTGGTTGCCAAGGCCCGCAATCAACACCAGTGGCGCGGTATTTGGCAGCGCCGTCGATCAGTACAATATTTTTCATGCTACCTTTGGAGCGCTGAGCCATGGAGCCGAGTGAACCGCCAGCTATGGAAGACTTCTCACACGCTTGTTCTGCTGAAGTAGGGCGCCATGCTTGAAGCACTTTTTCTGCTGTACTTTCTGGTGCTGCTGGCGACCCTGGTGTTTAAAAGCCGTATCGTCACCGGGCCTTGGCTTTTTCTGCTGCGGGCATTTTTCCCGAACTGGAAGTTTTTTCACGCAACCGGCAATGTGCCCCACCTCTATGCTCGCTGGGCGCTACCGAAGACCGCGCCCGCAGACCCCCTGCAATGGTCTGACTGGATGCTTATTTTTCCGCGCCACCCGCGACGCCTTGTGCACCTCTTCCACAACGCAGATACCAATCTGGCGCTGGTACAACAAAACCTGGTAGAGCATCTGGCTGCAGACTTGCATCACCTGGCGCCGGACTCGGACGCGCGCGCCCTGGTCAGTTACCAATTGGTTTCGCGCATGGTCTGCCAAAGACTGCAAGCGCACAGCTCGGACTGCGCGCTCGGACAATTTGAAGTGCGCATGGTGCTGGACGGGCCCTCGGGCTTGTTACACGAGGACACCATGATGCGCTCGCCGGTGCTGCCATGCCAGTAAGCAGCGCTGCCCGCGCGCTGGAGGTCTTGCTGGCCTTGAGCATGCTGCTACAGACCCTGGAATACCTGCGCATGCGCCAGGCCCTAACGGTGCAGGGCCTATGGGCCTGGCCGGTGCAGCGCGCCGATATTCCGCCGGGCCCAGTGCAAAACCTGCTGGATACGCTGTTTGCAGACCGCGCCA
>CAIPGJ010000626.1 GCA_903864555.1 uncultured Pseudomonadota bacterium
GGCCCAGCCGCTGGGTTACTCCATGCTGCTCGCCAATCCTTCCATGGTGGGTAACTCGATTGCCTACCGCGACCCTGGCTACAAGCCCGAGGACCTCGCGCCCATCGGCGTGATGGGGCAGACCTATTACGGCATGATGATCCATGTCTCTGTGCCGGCGAAGACCGTGGCCGAATTCATCGCGCATGCGAAGGCCCATCCGGGCAAACTCAACTACGGCGGCCTCGGCGCTGCAGCCGGCAGCACTCTGAGCGCCGAGCGCTTCAAGCAGGCGGCCGGGGTGGACATGGTGGGCATTCCCTTCAAGGGCGGTGATCCCACGGCGGCAGCCTTGCTGGCGGGGGAGATCCAGGTCTATTTCGCCACGCTGAGCACGGTGAAGGTGCGCATGAAAAGCCCGCAGATCCGCGTGCTCGCCATCACCTCGCAGCAGCGCTCCACCGCGCTGCCCGAGCTGCCCACCTTCCGTGAGCTGGGCCTGCCGGCGGTGCAGGCGGCCAACTGGAATGCCGTCTTCGTGCCCACGCCCACCCCTGCGCCCATGCAGCGGCGCCTGCGCGAGGCCTATGCGAAGGCGGCCGCCAGCGAGGAGATGAAGACCATGGTGGAGAGCCAGGGCTACGAGCCCTGGATCGGTACCCTGGAGCAGTTCAGCACGAGCCTGCGCAGCGAGGCGGCGCAGCTGGTCGAGGATTACCGGCGCTTGAAGATACAGCTACTGGACTGAGGCTGGACGGAGGCTGAACGGTGCGCCGGGACAGCCTGCAACGAATACTTGAGGAGGAAAGCATGAGCCATCACATCGCCATCATCGGCGCCGGCATGGGCGGCCTGGCGGCTGCCGCGGCCTTACATCAGCGCGGCGTGCCGGTGCAGGTGTATGAGCAGACAGAGCAGTTCCTGCGCATCGGCGCGGGCATCCAGATGTCGGCCAATGCCATGAAGGTGCTGCGCCAGCTGGGGCTGGAAGAACGCCTGCGCCAGACCGCCTTCCAGCATCGAGCGCGCCGCCATCGCAATTTCGACACCGGCTTCATCGAATCGGAATTCGACATGTCGGTGGTGGAGCAGAAGTTCGGCGCACCGCACCTGATGATGCACCGGGGTGACCTCCATGCAGCGTTGGCCTCGTGCGTGCCGGCGGAACGCATACACCTGGGGAAAAAGCTGCTGCGCTTCGAGCAGGACGCCGCCGGGGTGACTCTGTATTTCACCGATGGCAGCACGGTGCGAGCCGGCGCCCTGGTGGCCGCCGATGGCGTCCACTCGGTGGCAAGAAAGCAGCTCTTCGGCGACGAGGCGCCGCGCTTCACCGGGCGCATCGCCTATCGATCCACCTTCCCGGCTGCGCTGCTGGGGGGCCTCGACATCGGCGATGTCTCCACCAAGTGGTGGGGCAAGGACCGCCACATCGTCATTTACTACGTCACCCGCGCCAGGGATGAGGTCTACTTCACCACCAGCGTACCTTCGGCAAAACCGGATCTGGAATCCTGGTCGCTGCAGGGTGACATGGCGGAACTGCGCGAGGCTTTCAGGGACTTTCACCCCGAGGTGCGCCAGGTGCTGGCCGCCTGCCCGAGCTCGCACAAGTGGCCCATCCATGACCGTGACCCGCAGCCGGTATGGGGCGTCGGGCGGGTGTACCTGATGGGCGATGCCTGCCATCCCATGACGCCCTACATGGCGCAAGGCGCCGCCAGCGCCATCGAGGACGGCATGCTGCTGGCGCGCTGCTTCGAGGGCATGCCCCCAGAAAGCTGGTCGGCTGCCTTCCGGCGTTACGAGGCGGCGCGGCGTCCGCGCGTCGCCCGCATCCAGAGTCTGTCGAACAAGAACAAACGCAACTGGATGCGTGTCGACC
>CAIPGJ010000627.1 GCA_903864555.1 uncultured Pseudomonadota bacterium
GCCGCGGGAGCCCCGAAACTGGGCGACAAGGCAGCCTGGGCAGCCCGCCTGTCAGGCGGCCTGGACAAACTGGTGCAGAGCGCCATCAAGGGCAAGGGCGCGATGCCGCCGAAGGGTGGGTCGAGCGATCTTTCCGACTATGAAATCGCCCGCGCAGTGGTCTACCTGGCCAATCAGGCGGGCGCCAGCTTCAAGGAACCGGCAGCGCCGAAGGCACCCGCAGACAAGAAGTAACAGCGTCGGACCACCACCGGCAAAAAGGGCGGGACATCCCGCCCTTTTTGTTTTTCCCGGATGACTGACGAACCACGCATCCAGCGGCTAGAATGAAAAAAACAGCCTGTCGCACCTGCCTGGTGCGTCGGCCACAAAACCGGACCCCTGCGCATGATTCCGCATCTCACCACTGCCCTGACCGGACCGCTACAGGACCTCGAGTCCCGCATCCTGAAGGACTCCACCTCCATCGAACACTGGTTTCGCACGTTCTGGCAGGAACACACGCCCCCGATCTACGGGTCAGTCGATCTGCGCAATTCCGGGTTCAAGATCGCGCCCGTGGACATGAACCTCTTTCCCGGCGGATTCAACAATCTCAACCCGGCCTTCCAGCCACTTTGCGTGCAAGCGGCCATGTCGGCGGTGGAAAAAATCTGCCCGGATGCCAAGCGCCTTTTGCTGATTCCGGAAAATCACACGCGCAACGCCTTCTACCTGCAGAACGTGTCGCGGCTGGCCACCATCATGCGCCAGGCCGGCTTGGAAGTGCGCATTGGCAGTATTAATCCGGCAATCACCGAACCGACACCTGTGGAAGTACCCGGCCAACCCGCGCTGCTGCTCGAACCGGTGGTGAGAAACGGTCGGCGACTGGGCCTGTCTGACTTCGATCCGTGCACCATTCTGCTCAACAACGACCTGTCCGCAGGCATTCCGGACGTGCTGAAGGACTTGCAGGAGCAATATGTGCTGCCACCGGTCCACGCCGGCTGGGCGGTGCGACGCAAGTCCAACCACTTCTCCGCCTATGACGAAATTGCCCGTTCCTTTGGCAGCCTGCTGCAGATCGATCCCTGGCTGGTCAACCCGTACTTCGCCGTTTGCGGCGAAGTGGATTTCCACGAACGTGCCGGTGAGGATTGCCTCGCCACCAACGTGGAGGCACTGCTCAACCAGATCCGCATGAAGTACCTCGAATACGGCATCAAGGACGAGCCTTATGTCGTGGTCAAGGCGGATGCCGGGACTTATGGCATGGGCATCATGATCGCCCGGAGTGCCGATGACGTGGTTGGCCTCAATCGCAAGCAGCGCAACAAGATGGCGGTGATCAAGGAAGGCCTGCAGGTCAGTCACGTGATCATGCAGGAAGGCGTGCACACCTGTGAGCGCATCGGCGAAGCAAGCGCCGAACCGGTCGTGTACATGATTGATCGCTACGTGGTGGGAGGCTTCTACCGGGTGCACAAGGAACGCGGTGTTTCGGAAAATCTCAATGCGCCCGGCATGCATTTCGAGCCGCTGGCCTTTGAGGACTGCTGCACCACGCCCGACCATACGGCCCAGCCGGATGCCGGCCCGAACCGTTTCTACAGCTACGGCGTGGTGGCCAGACTGGCGCTTGCCGCGGCAGCCCTGGAACTGGAACGCACCGCCCCGGACCCAGCACAGGCCGCCTGACCATGAAATTCGCCTTCATCATCGACCCGCTCGACTCGCTGAAAATCTACAAGGATTCCAGCTACGCCATGATGGTGGAGGCCGATGCTCGCGGGCATGAGCTCTACGTGCTGCGACAGCAGGACATCGCCTGGAAGCGCAATACCATCATCGGCGTTGCGCGCCAGATCACCCTGCGCAAAGATCCGGCCAACTGGTACAGCCTCGACCCCGCCTCTGAGATGCCGCTGAACGGCTTTGATGGCGTGGTCATGCGCAAGGACCCGCCTTTCGACATGGAGTACGTCACCAGCACCTGGCTGCTGGAACTGGCCGTCGCCCAGGGTGCGCACGTGTTCAACGATCCCCGTGCCATCCGCGACCACAACGAAAAACTCGCCATTGCCCGTTATCCGCAGTTCATTGCCCCCACCCTGGTTTCCCGGCTGCCGGGCCAGATTGATGCCTTCATTGACGAGCACCGTGACGTAATCGTCAAGCCGCTAGGCGGCATGGGCGGCATGGGCGTTTTCCGCATCGCCGAGAACGACCCGAACCGTAATGTGATTGTCGAGACACTCACCGAGTTCGGCACCCGCACCATCATGGCGCAGCGCTACATACCGGAGATCACCCAGGGCGACAAGCGTGTCCTGCTGATCGCCGGCAAACCCGTGCCCTACTGCCTGGCCCGCATCCCCCGCGAAGGCGAGTCGCGCGGGAACCTGGCCGCCGGCGGAACCGGCGTATGCCGGCCATTGACCGGGCGCGACCGGGAAATCGCCGAGACACTGGGGCCTGAACTGGCCAGCCGCGGCCTGTTGCTGGTCGGACTCGATATCATCGGCGAGCACCTCACCGAAATAAACGTCACCAGCCCGACCTGTTTCAGGGAGATCACCGACCAGAGCGGCGTCAATGTGGCCGGACTTTTCATCGACGCGCTGGAAGCCGCGAGTCGGCGCTAGCGTCCTGAATCGTTCGTTCGTTGATATGACCTTGCCAAGACCTGAGCCATGATGCGAAAAAGGGCCGAAATCGGTGCCAGACAAGGCGCAAAGCGCAGCAAGCTTGAACACCTTGCGAGCATTTGCAACGCCGTATCCGTGTGGCGGCGATTCTCGGTCTTTTTTCTTCATCGAATTAGCGATTCAGGACGCTAGCATGGCTGGACTGCGTCCGGCCCGGCATCGCCCAGGCAGTGTTTTCCGCATTCTTTCCGGCTTCATTGCGGCACTGAGCCTCACGCTCGTCTTTGTCATGCCACCGACCGCACATGCTCAGAGCCAGGCGGAAGTGGAGGCCGCCCTCGACCTTTATATCTATCGCCTGGTGCAGTCGATGACACGCGTGCGCTCCTATCCGCAGCAGGCACTCGACGAGCAACTCGAAGGCGATTGCGCCGTGGAACTGGTGGTGGCGGACAATGGCACGCTCAAATCGGTCACCATCATCGCCCCAACCAGCCATGCCATCCTGGATGAACATGCCCTGAGCCTGGCCCGTCGGCTCGTGCCTCTTACGGAAATTCCCACGACACTGCAAAATAAGACCTTTGCTGTCCGCTTTGCCATGGCATTCAGGTTGCCGGACTGAATGACGTGCGGCCACTGGCCAACGATGCGCC
>CAIPGJ010000628.1 GCA_903864555.1 uncultured Pseudomonadota bacterium
CATTCCCGCGCAGGCGGGAATCCATGTTGACTGCCTCCAAGAAAATGGATCCCCGCCTGCGCGGGGATGACAGTAGTGAATTATCCCTGCTTGCAGATATGAGTCGATTGTTATCCAGGTACTAAAAACAGATTTGGCAGGCGCCAGACCTTTCCCCGGAATTCGACGAAGAACCTTTGACAAGGGGGTAAACCAGCCTGCAGCCTCGTCTTTCCGGAATTCGGTGAAGAACCCTTGGCAAGGAGGTCAACCGTGCGCCTCCCCGGAACCTGGCGAAGAGCCTTCGACAAGAGGGCGGATCAATGCACGTTTTCGGGATGCGCGTCTGGGGCCGTTGCGCTTGCAGTAAGATCAGCCGATGGCCCATGATCACCACCGCAGCGTCCCCCCACCTTCTTCCAGCACCACCGCCGCAGACCGCCGCAAGGAATGGCGCAGTGCCGCCGCGCTGCTGCCCTATGTCTGGGAGTTCCGCGGGCGCGTCGCCCTGGCGCTGGTGCTGCTGGTGTCGGCCAAGCTCGCCAATGTCGGCGTGCCGCTCATTCTCAAGGACGTCATCGACAGCCTGGACAGCAAAACGGCCATGCTGGCGGTGCCGCTGGCGCTGCTGGCGGCCTACGGCGTGCTGCGTTTTTCCACCACGCTGTTTGCCGAGCTGCGCGACGTGGTGTTCGTGCGTGTCACCCAGCGCGCGGCGCGGCGCATTGCGCTGTCGGTGTTCCGCCACCTGCACAGCCTGTCGCTGCGTTTTCACCTGGACCGCCAGACCGGCGGCATGTCGCGCGACATCGAGCGCGGCACGCGTGGGGTGTCGACACTGCTCAATTACCTGATCTTCTCCATCATCCCGGTGATCCTGGAGTTTTCGCTGGTGGCGCTGATTCTGGTGCAGCGCTTTGACTGGCGCTTTCCGGCGGTGACCTTCGGCGCGGTGACCTGCTACATCGGCTTCACCATCTGGGTGACCGAGTGGCGCACCGACCATCGCCGTCGCGCCAACGAGCTGGATTCGCGTGCCAACACGCGCGCCGTGGACAGCCTGCTCAACTACGAGACGGTGAAGTACTTCAACAACGAGGCCTTCGAGGCGAAGCGCTACGACGAGAGCCTGCAGCGCTACGAGGCGGCGGCGGTGCGCTCGGAGATGTCGCTCGGCCTGCTCAACATCGGCCAGAGCCTCATCATCGCCGTGGCGGTGACCCTGCTGATGGTGCTGGCCGCCGAGGGCGTGGCCACGCGCAGCCTCACGCTGGGGGACCTGGTACTGGTGAACGGCCTGCTGATCCAGCTCTACATCCCGCTCAACTTCCTCGGCATGGTGTATCGCGAGATCAAGCAGTCCCTCGCCGACATCGACCGCATGTTCCGCCTGCTCAACGAGCACCGCGAGGTGGAGGACCGTCCCGGCGCGCTGGCGCTGGCGGCCGGGCCCATGGCGGTGCATTTCGAGGGAGTGCATTTCAGCTACGAGCCGCGGCGGCAGATCCTGTTCGGGGTGTCCTTCGAGGTGCCCGCGGGCAGCAA
>CAIPGJ010000629.1 GCA_903864555.1 uncultured Pseudomonadota bacterium
CGCCTGGCTGAAGGCTGCGCTACCCGGGGACCTGCGCCGCAAGGTGGTGCTGGGACAACGCCCCTCGCGCGAGGACATCATCCGCTGGCAGCGCATCCTCAATGCAAAGGGCTGGGCCGCGCCCTCCTGGCCGGTGGAGCATGGCGGCACCGGCTGGGACGCCACACAGCTCTACCTGTTCAAGGAGGAGATGCAGCGCGCCTTCGCACCCGAGCCGCTGGGCATGAACGTCAACCTGGTCGGCCCGGTCATCATTGCCTTCGGCTCGGAACAGCAGAAGCGTGAGCTCCTGCCGAAGATCCGCAACCTCGACCTGTGGTTCTGCCAGGGCTTCTCCGAGCCGCAGGCCGGCTCGGATCTGGCCTCGCTGAAGACCACGGCCGTGCGCGATGGGGACCACTACGTCGTCAACGGCAGCAAGCTGTGGACTTCCAACGCGCACCGCGCCGACTGGATGTTCGCGCTGGTGCGCACCGACCCGGCGGCGAAGAAGCAGCAAGGCATCACCTACCTGCTGATCGACATGAAGAGTCCCGGCCTGTCGCTGCACCCGGTCATCACCATGGATGGCGACCGCTGGTGCAACCAGGAGTTCTTCGACAATGTGCGGGTGCCGGTGACAAACCGCATCGGCGAGGAGAACAAGGGCTGGAACTATGCCAAGTACCTGCTCGGCCACGAACGCGTCAATTTCGGCAAGGTGGGTGCCACCAAGGCGCGCATCGGGCTGGCGAAAGCGCTCGCCGCACAGGTCACCCACAACGGCCGGCCGCTGTCGGAGGACGAGGCTTTCCGCGACAAGCTCGCCTGGGTGGAGGTGGAACTGAAGGCGCTGGAGATCACCAACATGCAGGTGGTGGCGGCCATGAAGCGCGACACCGCGCACCGGCAGGACCCCAAGGCCTCCATCCTGAAGATCAAGGGCGGCGAGCTCTACCAGATGGCCACCGAGATCCTGATGCAGGTGGCCGGACCTGACGCCATGGCGCGCCAGACGGAGTACCTCAAGGGCGAGACGGAGGAAACGGCCGGCCCGGACTGGGCAGCCACGACATCGCATAATTACTACATGATGCGCGAGCGCACCATCGCCGGTGGCTCGACCGAGGTGCAGCACAACATCATCGCCAAGGCCATACTGGGGCTGTAGCCCGGCAAAAGGGCACGAAAAAGTCGAATCAAGCAGGAGGAGAGCAGCATGGATGTGAAGTTCACCGACACAGAGAACGCCTTCCGGCAGGAAGTGCGCGAGTTCTTCCGCAGCGCCATGCCCGAGGACGTGCGCGAGCGCGTGTTGCTGGGCCAGAAGCCCACGCGCGAGGACATGGTCACCTGGCAGCGCATCCTGGCGAAAAAGGGCTGGGGCGTGCCGATGTGGCCGGTGGAATGGGGTGGCACCGGCTGGACCCCGGTGCAGCACTACATCTTCACCGAAGAATTGCTGCAGGCCCCGGCGCTGCCGCCGCTGCCGCACATCAACCAGGTGGGGGTGGTGCTCATCGCCCAGGGCACCGATGCGCAGAAGAACCACTTTCTGCCGAAGATCCGCAACCTCGACTACTGGTTCTGCCAGGGTTTCTCCGAACCGGGCTCGGGCTCCGACCTGGCCAGCCTGAGGACGCGCGCCGAGCGCCAGGGCGACCAGTACATCGTCAACGGCAGCAAGCTGTGGACCTCGCAGGCGCATTACGCCGACTGGATGTACGCGCTGGTGCGCACCGACCCGGGCGCCGGCAAGCACACCGGCATCAGCTACCTGCTGATCGACATGAAGTCCCCCGGCATCACGCGCCGGCCGGTGATCTCCATCGACGGCCTGCACCATCTCAACGAGGTGTTTTTCGACAACGTCAAGGTGCCGGTGGCCAACCGCCTGGGCGAGGAGAACCGGGGCTGGAACTACGCCAAGCACACCTTGAGCCACGAGCGCGCCATCATCGCCCGGGTGGGCCAGTCGAAGTACCGCGTGCGCGCCGCCAAGACCATTGCACAGCGCATCGACAACGGCGGCACGCCGCTCTCCGAGGACCGGCGCCTGCGCGAGCGCCTGGCCGCCATCGAGGTGGAGCTGAAGGCACTGGAGATCACCAACATGCGCGTGATCGACGGCATGAAGCACGCCGGCACGCAGCAGGACCCCAAGGGCTCCATCCTCAAGCTGAAGGGCACGGAACTGCAGCAGGCCACGCTGGAGTTGCTGCTCGACATGGCGGCGCAGGAAGCCATGCCGCAACAGACCGAGTTCTACACCAGCCAGAGCCGCGAGGTGCTGCGCGAAACCTGGACGGCCACCATCGCGCCGTCTTTCTACATGAGCCGCGCCGCCTCCATCTACGGCGGCTCCAACGAGATTCAGCACAACATCATCGCCAAGCGGGTACTGGGTTTATAGTTCCCGCCGGCAGCCACAGACATAGATACAGGCAAAGGAGAAACACCATGGATCTGCGATTCACCCAGGACGAAATCCGGTTCCGCGACGAAGTGCGGACCTTCTGCAGCGAAAACCTGCCCAAGGAGATCTACAACAAGCAGGTGCGCGGCCAGCGCCTGTCCAAGGAGGACATCGTCTTCTGGCAGCGCTCCCTCAACAAGAAGGGCTGGGCCTGCCCGCTGTGGCCAGTGGAGCACGGCGGCACCGGCTGGGATGCGGTGAAGTACTTCATCTACAAGGAGGAGTGCTTCCTCGCCTGGGCGCCGGAAACGCTCAGCATGAACATCAACCTGGTCGGCCCGGTGATCTGCCAGTACGGCACGCCCGCGCAGCAGGCATTCTTCCTGGACAAGGTGCGCAATCTGGACATCTGGTTCTGCCAGGGCTTCTCCGAGCCTTCCGCCGGCTCCGACCTGGCCTCGCTCAAGACCCGCGCCGTGCGTGAGGGCGACAACTACATCGTCAACGGGCAGAAGCTGTGGACCACCGGCGCGCATCGCTCCGACTGGATGTTCGCGCTGGTGCGCACCGACCCGAATGCCAAGAAGCAGCGCGGCATCAGCTACATCCTGCTCGACATGAAGACCCCGGGCATCGAGGTGCGCCCGGTCATCACCATGGACGGCAACCGCCACGTCAACGAAGTGTTCTTCCAGGACGTGAAGGTGCCGGTGGCGAACCTGATCGGCCAGGAGAACCGCGGCTGGGATTACGCCAAGTTCCTGCTCGGCAACGAGCGCATCGGCATCGCCCGGGTCGGCCTCACCCAGGCGCGCGTGAAGCTGGCCAAGGCGCAGGCGCAGAAGATCATGGTCGATGGCCGCCCGCTCTCCGAAGATCCGCGCTTTCGCGAGAAGATGGCCATGATCGAGGTCGAACTGAAGGCGCTGGAAATGACCAACATGATGGTGGTGGCCGACATCAAGAAGAAGTCCGGCGGCGGCCAGGACCCGCGCACTTCGGTGCTGAAGCTGAAGGGCTCGGAACTGCAGCACCTGACCACCGAGGCGCTGATGGAGATTGCCGGACCACACGCCATGGCACGCCAGGTGGCCTGGCTGGAGGGACGCAGCGAAGAGACCGTGGGGCCGGACTGGGCCGCGACTTCGGCGCTCAACTACTTCCAGGGCCGTGCCGCGACCATTTATGGCGGCTCCAGCGAAGTGCAGCGCAATGTCGTGTCCAAGGGTGTGCTGGGCCTGTAGGGGAACAAGGCAAAGCACCCGCGGTGCGGCTTGGGACTTGACCGCACCGCTGATCACAATCCCCGTTTTCATCCAATGATGACGCAGGGAGTGATGCTTAGATGATCATAAAGCCGATGACAACGGGGACCCGCCATGGAATTGCGCTACACCGCTGAAGAAGTTGCCTTCCGCAATGAAGTGCAGGAATTCTTTCGCACTTCCCTGCCGCCCTCGATCCAGCGCAAGCAGGCGCGCGGACAACGCCTGGCCAAGGCGGACATCGTCACCTGGCAGCGCATCCTGAACCAGCGGGGCTGGGCGGTGCCGATGTGGCCGGTGGAATACGGCGGCACCGGCTGGGATGCGGTGAAGTACTTCATCTTCAAGGAAGAGTCGCAGCTGGCGCATGCGCCCGATGCGCTCGGCTTCAACGTCAACCTGGTCGGCCCGGTGATCTGCCGCTTCGGCACTGAAGCGCAGAAGAAGCGCTTCCTGCCGGCGCTGCGCAACCTGGACATCTGGTTCTGCCAGGGCTTCTCGGAACCGGGGTCCGGCTCCGACCTGGCATCGCTCAAGACGCGCGCCGTGCAGGAGGGAGATCACTATGTGGTCAACGGCCAGAAGCTGTGGACCTCCAACGGCCACAACGCCGACTGGATGTTCGGCCTGGTGCGCACCGACCCCAATGCCAAGAAG
>CAIPGJ010000630.1 GCA_903864555.1 uncultured Pseudomonadota bacterium
ACGAGCTCGTGTCTGGCGGATTTGAAAGACTGATCGTTGTGCCGCGCGGTGTCGATACAGAAAAGTTTTCACCGAGCCATCGAAGTCTTCGTTTACGCGAATCTTGGGGAGCAACCTCCACAACGATCGTCCTTCTGTCTGTCGGCCGACTCGCCGTCGAAAAGAATCTTGGCGTAGTGGTCAATGCTTACGATCGCCTGAAGCAGTCTGGCGCAGATGTGAAGCTCGTATTCGTAGGCGATGGCCCCGAGACTACAACATTACAACGCTTGTGCCCCGACGGCATCTTCGCTGGAACAAAACGCGGACAAGACTTGGCTGAGCACTATGCCAGCGCAGATCTGTTTGTGTTCCCTAGTTTGACAGAGACTTTCGGTAACGTCACGCTCGAAGCAATGGCGAGCGGGCTGTGCGTGGTCGCCTACGATCATGCGGCCGCTGGCCAACTCATTGTCAGTCAGCGAAACGGACTGCTTCTGCCCCCAAATGATGAAAGCGGCTTTGCTGCTGCCACGCAAGCGGTTGCATACGATACGGCGGGTCGCGACGAGATGCGTAAACAAGCAAGGCAGACAGCGTTGCGCAACAGTTGGAGCATCATTTTGTCTCGCACGGAAGAAATTTTTCGCTCCCTTGTTGCGATTAACAGTTCAAAAACGTATTAATCGATTCAGGATACTGATTCTTATGCCGCCTCCCGAGTATTTCATTCCAGCCCAGTGTCCAGAAAAGTATCGTGCCATTTGGATTTCAGACATCCACCTCGGCACACCGGGATGTAAGGCGGAGTATCTACTTGATTTTTTGAAGTGGAACGAGTCTGACAAGCTGTATCTGGTGGGCGATATCATAGACGGCTGGCAGCTAAAGAAAGGATGGTACTGGCGCCAAAGCCATAATGATGTGGTGCAGAAAATCCTTCGCAAATCAAGAAAAGGGACGCACGTCACCTATATCGCTGGCAATCACGACGAAGTGCTTCGACAGTTCCTTGGCATGGCCTTTGGAGACATCGAGATTCTTGATGAGGCCACACACGAGCTGCTAGATGGAAGACGCCTGTGGATCACCCACGGCGACCTCTTTGACGGGATCATCCAGCACGCAAAATGGCTGGCTTATTTGGGGGACTCACTCTACTCCTTGATCTTAAGGCTCAACAATTCATTCAATCACGCCCGCCACAAACTCGGACTATCCTATTGGTCTCTGTCTCAGTACTTAAAGCACAAAGTCAAAAACGCTGTCTCGTTTATCACTGAATTCGAAACCGTCGTGACGGACGAAGCTAGGCGCCGTGGCTACGATGGCGTGCTTTGCGGTCACATCCACAGACCCGAGATACGCGAAATCAATGGGATCCTTTACTGCAACGATGGTGACTGGGTAGAAAGTCTCTCTGCCATCGTAGAAACCTACAGCGAGGAGCTAAAGGTCATTCACTGGCCCTATCGTGGTGCAGCCCAGCCGGAGGAGGCTGCAGACCCCGTCGTTGCAATTTAGCTACGCAGCCAGATAATTTCTCTCATTCATCGACTTGTAACAATCGCTCTTTACAGTCGATCCTATGAACTTGCCTCCACCAAACCTTGCCCACCGCACAACTCAAATGATTGCTGCACAGAACGTCTCAAAGACGTTCCCTGCACTGTCCAAGGGGCAACAAAGTCAATTTAAAGCTCTCGATAACGTGTCGTTCTCGATCGCCGCTGGCGAGTGTGTCGCACTGTTGGGGGCTTCTGGTTCAGGCAAGTCCACTCTTATTCGTATGCTCTGTGGCCTGTCTCGGATGGATGCCGGGAGCGGTGACATTCGGATTGGTTCAAAGCTTGCGCTCCAAAATGATCGCGTGGGTTCTGAGATCTCCGACGCACGCAAGGTGACGGGCGTCATTTTTCAGCAATTTAATCTTGTTGGGCAGCTCGATGTATTAACCAACGTATTAATTGGTTGCCTACATCATAAAAGCACCTTTGATGTACTGCTGCGACGCTTCTCAGAGGCGGAACGCGTCAAGGCACTGGAATGTCTTGATATGGTTGGGCTTGGCCCGCAAGCGTATCAACGCGCCTCGACACTTTCTGGCGGTCAGCAACAGCGCGTGGCGGTTGCCCGAGCGCTATTGAAAGGCGCAAAGGTGTTGCTGGCTGACGAACCCGTCGCCTCACTCGATCCAGAGTCGGCACGCAAAGTGATGGATGTGCTGTTTGGGCTCACGAA
>CAIPGJ010000631.1 GCA_903864555.1 uncultured Pseudomonadota bacterium
CGGCCGCGACCGCGGCGAGTGCCGCCCAGCAGGGCAGTCCGGTGCTGCAGTACGCCAGCTCCTATGACGCCATGGACTACCGTGAGAAGGGCGGGTCGGTGATGTATTCGCGGGAGATGCGCGGACTCTTCACCAGCCTGCAGACCGGTGTCGACCTGCGCATCCTGTCGGGTGAGGATTCCCAGCAGAGTTACCGGACTCCGACGGCTGCCCTGCCTGCAGCGCTGCGGATCCAGCGCGCCAACTATGGCGCGGGCCACCAGCAGTTCATCGGCGTGTTCGGGCAGGTCAAGCTCTCACCCATCGACCCGCTGGAAGTCAGCCTCAGCGCCCGCTGGGACTCGTATCGCAGCTCACGCGGCACCGCGATCCAGACCAACTACACCAACGTGGCCAATCCGGTGGTCTCGTCGGTCGCGGGCGGCGCAGTCCCCGATATCAGCAAGAGCGCCATCAATCCGACCGCCTCGGCCCGCTACGACATCAACAACAAGCTGGCGCTGCGCGGTTCGGCCTACAAGGCCTTCCGTGCGCCGGGCATGAACAACATGTACCGCACCTTCGGCAGCGCCAACATCACGGTCGCCAATCCCTCGCTCGGGCCGGAAACCCTGGTCGGCAAGGAGGTCGGTTTTGACTGGACGGAGCGCAATTATTCCTTTGGCGCGACGCTGTTCACCGCCGACATCAAGGATGTTGTTGCGAACTACACGCTCAATCCGGGCGGCGTGCTCTTGGCCACCGGCATTCCCCTGGCCGTGCAGAACATCTGTGGCGGCTCGGTCGGGCTGGGGTCACCGCTGTGCACCGGCACGGTGTCCTACAACACCAACGGTCAGGACCAGCGCTCCCAGGGGCTGGAACTGGACGGCAAGTGGAAAGTCACCGGCAACCTCGACTTTGCCGCGTACTACACCCGCACCTTGACCTACTACACCAGCACGACCACGGGCGACCCGCTCAACAAGCAGTTGCAGCTGGTTCCCAAGGATGTGCTGGGAGGAAGTCTGGTCTGGCGGCAGTCCGATGCCTGGAGCCACAGCGTTGATCTGCGCTACAGCGGTCCGATGACGCTCAACCTCACCAATGGCGTCACCAATCCGGTGCAGCAGGGGGGCTACACGGTCTTCAATGCCAGCACGACCTGGCGCTTGCGCAGCAACGCCGAATGGTTCGCCTCTGTGGTCAACCTGACGGACAAGCGCTACACCGACAGCAGTGCCAGCAATCTGCAGGGCATCAGCCTGGCCATGCCGCGCACGATTGCAACCGGCGTGAAGGCCAGGTTCTGACATGGGCAACCAGGCCAGGCTGATCATTGTCCGGGCGTGCCTGGTCTGGGCTTGCCTGCTCATGTTCTCATCACAGTCCTTCGGGCAGCATGCCGGGCATGGTGGTGCGCAGAAGCCCGGACGCAAGCCCCCTGCCGGGTTGTCGGTCGGTGCCGCCTTCTCGCCGTCAGGGGAACTCTGGATCACCGGGCTGGACGAGCAGTCCCGGTTGTTCGTGCAGGCCAGCCCGGATCTGGGCCAGACCTGGGGCTCGCGCCGCATCCTCGACAATCAGGGCGATGCCATATCCGCCGATGGGGAGAACCGCCCCAAGATCGCCTTCGGGCAGCATGGCGCGGTCGTGGTCAGCTACACCA
>CAIPGJ010000632.1 GCA_903864555.1 uncultured Pseudomonadota bacterium
GGCTGCGCCAGCACTAGCTTGATGGGTTTGGTCGGATAGTTTTGCGCAACTGAGGCGGAGCACGGCAGCATCAATGCCACGGCGCAAGCAACGCCGCCGGCCAGTACGGGCAGTTTCGCGGAGACCTTCATAATCACAAGCGGGCTTGAACGCATGGGTCACTCCATAGAGCGTAGGGACGTTGGGAATTCCAGGCCATCTTGCGTGGTTGCCTGGCAAGAGGTCGGGTCTTGATGAGCGGGTCACTTGTTAAGGGCGGCCTTGACCCTGTCTTCCAGGCCCGGACGAGTCAGCAGTGCCAGCTGCTTGGCGGCTGCGGCGGCAAGACCGTGCTCCATTTTGCTGCGTAAGTCGGCGCGATTCAAATCCACATAGGCTTCGAGCGTTTCGCGCGACATCGGGGCCAGCGCATTCACGCGTGCGATTGCACGCTCGCGTGCGGTGGATTCCCCCGAGGATTCGCCCAGGTTCAGCTTCTCGGCAAGTTCGGCATTGATGCGCGGCTGTTCCTCGAGCAGGCGCCACAGCACCCCGGGCGAGCGGAAGCGCAGCAGCATCTCGCCGCCGGCGCCGGGCACGAAACCGAGTTTCCCCCAACCCTGGAGGCACCAGCCCTTGGGGCCGATGAAGCGGCTGTCGCAGGCGAGGGCCATGTCAAATCCCAGGGCGATGGCCGGTCCGTCGATGGCGGCCACCGTCGGCAGCGGCACATTGACGATGGCCTGCATCATGCCGTGCACGGCGCCATACACCGCGGCGCTGCGTTCTTCGGTGGAGGTATCCTGCTTGAACACGGCGCCCTTGAGGTTGCCGCCCGCGCAGAAGGCGCCTTCTCCGGTGATTACCACCCCACACACGGCGGGGTCCTTGACGATGTCCTTCAGGGTTGCGGTGATCTCCAGCGCTTCTTCCGGTCCGATGGCATTGCGCCGCTCCGGCCAGTCGAAAACCAGAACGGCCGCCCTGTCATGACGCTCGACTCTCAATCCCATTGCATCCTCCCTTGTGACCTTTTGCTGGAGCACCCGCGTTCCGCGGATGCCGGACCGTGATCAACGCTGCCGTTGTTTAATGTTGCGTGTTACGTGGCCTTGCCCAAAACACTTTCGACCCGCTTCCTCAGCCCGGCGGCAACCTGCAGGTGGACCTGGTGTTCCCTCGCAGCTTCCAGATGCGGTTCCAGTTGCGTGCGCAGCTCGGATCGATAAAGTTCGACATAAGCTTCCAGCGCCTGGCGCGAGAGGCTCTTTGCCAGGGCGGCAACGCGAGTGACGGCCCGTTGCCGCGCGCTCATCTCACCGCTTGCCTCGCCCAGTCCCAGCTTCTCGGCCAGATCGGCCCCAATGCGGGGCTGAGCCTCAAGCACGGACCACAGGGCATTGGGGGCGAGCCTGCGCATCAGCAGTTCACCGCCCGTGCCCGGGACGAAACCGAGCCGGCCCCAGCCCTGCATGCACCAGCCGGCTGGTCCGATGAAGCGGCTGTCGCAGGCGAGCGCCAGGTCGAATCCGGAGCCCACGGCCGGGCCGTCGATGGCGGCGATGGTGGGCACCGGCACCGCGATCAGTGTCCGCATCAATCCCTGGAAACTGCGGTACACCATCTGGCGGCGTTCCTCGGGCGACATGGCGGCGCGCTCCAGCGTGTCCTTGAGATTCACGCCTGCGCAGAAGGCGCCTTCGCCGGTGAGCACTACGCCATGGACATCCGGGGCCAAAGCCGCTTGCTGCAATGCCTGTGAAATGGCATCGGCATCCTGAGGCCCCAGCGCATTCTTGCGCTCCGGCCAGTCGAGGATTACCAGACAGGCTGGCCCATCCCGCTCTACTCGGACTCCCACCATGCACTCCGATCAGGGGGGCGCGTTTGCATGCGCCGGGTTTGCTTGAGGACAGCATAGTCTGTGCTGAATGAGGCAGCCTGCATCATGTCATTGCCCCTCAGATGCTTTGACAGGGTGCTTGTTTTAATAATAGTATAAAAACATACGATGTGGGCAGTTCGACGACCCCGCGAAATTGTTGCGTCGCAATGTGAGGGTATGTCGGATGAGATCCACACTTGGCCTGGAGGAGATCCTGTGAGACAAAGTCATCGACTGCGAGTCATCACGCTATTGGCCGGTATGTTGGCTGCTCCGGCGCTATTTGCACAGGAACGGCCGTTTCCGAACCGGCCGGTGCGCATTGTGGTGGCATTTTCGCCTGGCGGGGCCACTGACCTCGTAGGACGCATCGTCGGCGAAGGGCTGCGCGAGCGCTACAAGGAGTCGGTTGTCATCGACAACAGGCCTGGAGGCGGTACCGACATCGGGGTGGATTTCGTGCTCAGGTCTCCGCCGGATGGCCACACCCTCATGGTCGTGTTCGCGACGAACGCTTCGCGTGCGGCGCTGAAGAAGCTGCCGGACCCGAATACCATCATGACCCCGATTGCCCAGGTGTCCGACTCGCCGCTGATGCTGGTGGTGAACAATTCCCTGCCCATACAGAACATTCGTGACCTCATCGGCTACGCCCGAGCGAATTCGGGAAAGCTGAGCTATGCAGTGACGGCCGTCGGCGGACCAGCCCACCTGATCGGCGAGCTGTTCAACGCCCGTGCAGGGACCAACATTCTCGCCATTCCCTACAAGGGTTCCAACCAGGCCCTGACCGATCTGCTGGGGGGCGTCGTGCACATGCGCTGGGATTCGGTGGGCAGCTCGCTGCCCCTGGTGCGCACCGGCAAGCTGAGGGCGATCGCGGTGGCTGAGCTCGCCCGCTCGCCGCTTGCGCCGGACATTTCCACGGTGATCGAATCGGGCCAGCCCGATTTTTATGCGCCCAGTTTCTATGGGATTGCCGGCCCCAAGGGCATTCCACCGGCTCTGGTGAATCGTCTCAATGCCGATATCCAGGCGGTGGTGAAGCTACCTTCCACGCTGCAGCAGATGAACAAGGTTGGCGTTTCACCAGTTACCGGATCGGCAGATGATCTGGCCAAAGTATTGAAGTTCAACTATGACCTCTGGTCCAAGGTCATCAAGGATTCGAAGATCGAGTTCCAGGGAGA
>CAIPGJ010000633.1 GCA_903864555.1 uncultured Pseudomonadota bacterium
ACATCAGCCAGCGCATCGATGTCGCAGGCGGGCTGGCCGCGCACGCCGCCGAACACGCTGGACGCGCGCAGCTCGCCGATCATCTGCAGCGCCTGGCTGCGGTCCACCGGCGCCACACGGTAGGTGACATCGCGCATGGCCTCAGCCAGCACGCCGCCCATGCCCAGCATCAGCACCGGGCCGAACACCTCGTCGGTGACCACACCAACGATGAGCTCGACGCCGTCGCGGACCATCTCCGACACCAACACGCCCTCGATGCGTGCCGCAGGCCTGGCGCGGCGGGCATTGGCGAGCACCGTGTCCACCGCGCGTTGCAGCGCCACGTCATCGGCAATGTCGAGCAGCACGCCGCCGACCTCGGTCTTGTGCGCGATGTCGGGTGAGAGAATCTTCACGGCCACCGGCCAGCCCATGCCGGCAGGCAGGCCCGCCCTGATCGCGCCCTGTTGGTCCACGGCCAGCACGGCGTCGCGCGTCACGCGGATGCCGATGGACTGCAGCAGCGCCTTGCTGTGCGCCTCGTCGAGCACCCCGCGGGCACCCTCCAGCCCTGGCAGCTCGTGAAACGCCGATCCCGCCGCCACCGCCGGCCGGCGCTGCGCCAATGCACTGCGTGCCTCGGCGTAATCGCAGAGCATGGCGGCCGCGCGTGCCACGCGCACCGGCGAGCGCAGCACCGGGATGCGCGCCGCCTCGTAAATGGCCATGGGCTCGGGCACCAGCTCGCGATCGATGGCGGTGAAGACGAACAAGGGCTTGTCGGTACGCGCGGCCGCCGCCGCCATCACCTCGGCCCCGGTCCTGGCACGCTCGCCCAGCGCGGTGGGCGTCATCAGCATGATCTGGTGCATGTCCGGATCGTCGATGAGCGCATCCACGGTCTCGGTGAAGCTGTCGCGCTGGGCATGGCTGATGCCGCCGCCGCCCAGGTCCAGGGGATTGCGCCGGGTGTGCGCCTTGGGCACGGCCCGTGCAATCCGCTCGGCGGTGGCATCGGCCGGCGCCGGCAGGTTCAGCCGGTACTGGTCGGCGGCATCGGACATCACCACCGCGGTGCCACCCGAGGGGGTGAGCACGGCGATGTTGCGGCCGCGCGGATAGCGCCTGCCTGCCAGCGACTTGATGTAGTCGGTGACCTGCTCCATCTCGGTGAGGTCGATGATGCCGTGCTGGCGAAAAGCGGCGCGCCAGACGTCATAGCTGCCAGTCATGTTGGCGGTGTGGCTGGCCGCGGCGCGCACGCCCTGCGTGCCCTTGCCCGCCTTCCAGATCATCAGCGGTTTGCCTGCGGCCAGCGCACGGTCGGCCGCGGCCAGCAACGCCGGGCCATCCATCACGCCCTCCAGATAAGCGACGATGATTTCCGTCTCCGGGTCATCCACCAGCAGGTCAATCAGTTCCGGCGCGGTGAGGTCGGCCTCGTTGCCACTGGCGATCAGCATGCGCATGCCGATGCCCTCGCTGCGGCAGGCCAGCGCCAGGCCATAGCCGAAGCCACCGCTCTGCAGCACCATGGACACCGGGCCGGGCGCC
>CAIPGJ010000634.1 GCA_903864555.1 uncultured Pseudomonadota bacterium
ACTCAAGCGGTTGGCAATCGAAGGCGGCGTGCCACCTGCGCCGAGGAAGCCGATCCAGCCGGTATAGTCGTAAGGTGGAAAACCCTGTTCGGCCACAGTGGGCAGATCGGGCATCTGCGGCGAGCGTTGCCCGCCCAGCGCGGCCAGGGCCCTCAGCTTGCCGGCTTTCACCATGGGCAGGGTCGCTACCATCAGCCCCGAGCCGGCCATGATGCGGCCGGTCTGCAACTCGAGCAGCATGGGACCGGTGCTCTTGTGGTGAATATAAGTGACTTGGGTGTTGCTCAGAGAATGTAGCCAGGCACCGGCCAGATGGCTGATGGCACCGGCGCCGCCTGTGCCGTAATTGATCCTGCCTGGATTGGCTCGCGCGTAGGCGACGTAGTCACCCAGTGTCCTGGCCGGAAAAGATGGGTGGACAAGCAGTATGGATGCCTGCTTGCTCATGAGCGAGATCGGCGTCAGATCTTTCAACGTGTCATAGGGCATATCTGTCTTGCGGAAGGCGGGGATGACAGTCATGCCCGTTGAAGCCGCCACCAGGGTGTAGCCATCGGGCCGGGACTTGGCGACATAGGCAATGCCCAGCATGGAGCCGCCACCCGGCTTGAAATCGATCAGCACCTGCTGTCCCAGGTTGGCGGCGAGACGCTGCGTATATAGCCGGGTCTCCAGCTCCACCGGGCCACCGGCAGCAAAGGGCACGATCAGCACGATCGATTTCGACGGAAAAGACGCGGCTGATTGAGCGTAGGCCTGCGGCATTGCCGCCAGGGCGATGGCTGCTCCTGTCAGCAACGCAATTCCGCGGCCGCCTGTACTCATGCATTCAGTCATACGCGGTTTCCTGTTCAAAAATATGACGATCCAGCCTTACCCGATACGACTGGCTGCTGCCCACTTTTCCATGTTCCGATACATGCTGGAAATAGGAGGGTACCCCCTCATGCTACACAAGCTGTTGCCCGCGACAAATTTTCATAGGCTGGCGGTGGGGTAGTCCGGATTTTTTATCCAGTTCAAGCACCGCAGGCTCTGAGCTGCCTTGCCTTATTCGCAGCCATCGCGATCAGTCTTTTATTCGAGGGCGCAATGAGCCCCTGCTATATTTCTCCACGCAGTTTTGGCCAATCGCAGAACAGGGGGCTCCATTTGAGTAGCCAGACAGTTCAATATCTGCCGTAAGTTAAAAAGATCAAAAATGATGAGGATAGGCATCGACCTGGGCGGCACCAAGACCGAAATCATCGCTCTCGCAGCCGATGGCAGCACCCTGTTGCGCTATCGCGAGCCGACGCCGGCGGGCAACTATGAAGAGACCTTGCGGCTGATCGTCGGACTGGTGGACAAGGCAAAACGGGCAGCGGGCGCCAACGCCAGCATCGGCATCGGCACGCCTGGTGCTCTATCACTCCTTACTGGTGCCATCAAGAACGCCAACTCCACCTGCCTCAACGGCCGCGAGTTCAAGCGTGATATTGAAGCGAGACTGGGCCAGGAGGTTCGGATTGCCAATGACGCAAACTGTTTTGCCTTGTCGGAGGCGACCGATGGCGCAGGCCAGGGCGTGGCCTGCGTGTTCGGGGTGATCCTCGGTACCGGTGTCGGCGGCGGGGTGGTCGTTCACGGGCAGGTACTGACCGGGGCCAATGCCATTGCCGGAGAGTGGGGACACAATCCGCTGCCTTTGCCGCAAGTGGCCGACTTGCCCCTGCCGGCCTGTTACTGCGGTCGCAGCGGCTGCATCGAAACCTATCTGTGCGGTCCGGCCCTGGTGCGCGACCATCTGACGCAGGCCGGCGTGCATCTGGATGCAGCAGGCATCGCCCGTGGCGTCATGGCAGGTGATGCGGCCTGCGAGGCCACGCTGTCGCGCTACGAGGAGCGCCTGGCGCGGGCGCTGGCTTTGGTCATCAATGTCATTGATCCGGATGTCATTGTGCTGGGTGGCGGCCTGTCGGCGATCGGGCGTCTCTACACCAATGTGCCGCGTTTGTGGACCCGCCAGGTATTCTCCGACCATGTTGCCACGCGCCTGGTGCGCAATGTCCACGGCGACTCGAGCGGCGTGCGGGGCGCTGCCTGGCTTTGGGGGCGGTCGCCTTAGAGCCCCTAACAGAATTGCCCTTAGGGGCATCGGATGTAGGGGAGTGCGAGAGGAGTATCCCCTCGCATTGTTAGGGGCTCTCAGTCCTGATCCGGCAGCAGCGTCAGCACCTTCTCCGGCGGCCGACCGACCACGGCCACAGACCCGCGAACGGCGATCGGGCGCTCCATCAGGATGGGATGTTGATGCAGCGCCGCCAGCCATTCGGTCGGACCGAGGGTGCGACCGCTGTAGTCCGACTTGTAGATGTCCTCGCTCTTGCGCACGATGTCCTGCGCCGGGAGCTGCAGTTTCTGCAGCACGGC
>CAIPGJ010000635.1 GCA_903864555.1 uncultured Pseudomonadota bacterium
CTGTGCTTGCGCACCACGCCGGCAATGCTCTCCACATCGAAGTTCTCGCGTGGCCGCGGCGGGGACATGATGATGGCGGTGCGCAGGCCATCGGCGTCCATGATCTTCAGGGCTTCCTGCGCCGCCGCCTCGAAGGCTTCGCCGGCATTCCGGTCGGCGATCAGATGAAAGTGCACATCTATCCATTCCTGTGGAACTGGGCCACGCTGCGCCCTCGCCGATCCGGCAAGACCCAGACCCAGACTTAGACTCAGGCACAGCATAGGCAAGGCCGCCATCCAGCCAACCTGTTTCATCACAGCTTCATCCCTCATATCCCTCCATGACACCCGGCCGGCGACCCGGGACTGCCCTCCGCTTGCGCCGGTGGAGGGCCAGACTACCATGGCATACCAGCTATAATTTCACCGCTTTCCCGACCAGGCGCGATGCCCAGAATGCAGCGAAGCACGCAGGGCACACCGCAGATGCGGAACCCGCTTCCGCAAGCCTGTTCCGGGGCATCGATTCCCGAACGACCCTACCACTCACAGGACACGCATTCATGGCGCACGACGCAACCCACGACAATCCCTACACCCGCGGCATCGCCGAGTTCGTCTCCGGCCTCAGCTACGACGCCATCCCCCAGGAAGTGCTCTCGCGCATCAAGCTGCTGATGCTCGACTCCGTCGGCTGCGCCATCTATGGCGCCGACCTGGAATGGTGCCGCATCCTGCAGGACACCCTGTCCGGCATGGACAAGGGCGAGTGCGTGGTGTGGGCCACCGGCAAGCGCGTCTCCGCACCGCATGCCGCGCTGATCAACGGCACCCAGGTGCAGGGCTTCGAACTGGATGACGTGCACCGCCAGGGCGTGCTGCACGTGGGCGCGGTGGTGATCCCGGCGCTGCTGTCCATCGCCGAGATGCGCCCCGGCATGAGTGGCAAGGAGTTCCTCGCTTCGGCCGTGGCCGGCTACGAGATCGGACCGCGCGTGGGCATCTGCATGGGCCCCGAGCACATCGCCCAGGGCTGGCATTCCGGGGCCACGCTGGGCGTGTTCTCCGCCGCTGCCGGTGCCGCCCGCGGCCTCAAGCTTGACGTTGACAAGACCGTGCACGCCCTGGGCGTGGCCGGCACGCAATCCTCCGGCCTGATGGCCGCCCAGTACGGCGCCATGGTCAAGCGCATGCACGCCGGCCGCGCCTCGCAGAGCGGCCTGTACGGCGCGCTGTTTGCCGAGAAGGGCTTCACCGGCATCCTGAACGTGCTGGAGAGCGAATACGGCGGTTTTTGCACCACCATGTCGCGCTCCACCGACCGCTTCAACCTGGCCGAACTGACCGCCGGCTTCGGTTCGGTGTGGCAGACCATGGGCATCGCGCTGAAGTTCTACTCCTGCGTCGGCAGCAACCACTCCACGCTGGATGCCATCCGCCTGATGCAGCAGGAAAAGCCCTTCGGCAAGAACGACGTCGAGAAAATCATCGTGCGCGGCTCGCAGGTCACCATGGACCACGTGGGCTGGAAGTATTCGCCCCAGGGCCTCACCTCGGCCCAGCTCAACCTGCCCTACTGCGTGGCCACCTGGCTGATCGAAAATGACTGCTTCGTCGACCAGTTCACCGAAGACATGGTGGCTGATCCGGAGCGCATGAAGCTGGCCGAAGTGGTCGAAGTGCAGCACGACGACGAAATCACCAAGGCCGGCTCCAAGAAGCGCCACAAGGTGCACGTCGAAGTGCGCCTGAAGGACGGCACCCGCATGAACCGCACCGTGGAAGCC
>CAIPGJ010000636.1 GCA_903864555.1 uncultured Pseudomonadota bacterium
CAGCAGTTCCAGGGCGAAATATTCAAGTAGTCCAGCAAGTCCCCCGGGCGCTGCCGCGCCACCCAAGGCAGCACACAGCAACCGGAGCATCGCGCGCACCGGCAGGAGGCAACAAGCCATGAGCATCCGCGTCGCGCTGCATCACCTCACGCGCTATACCTTCGACCGCCCGGTGGCACTGTCCCCGCACGAGGTACGACTGCGCCCGGCGCCCCACAGCCGCACCCCCATCGTCGCCTATTCGCTGCGCATCCTGCCCGAGACGCATTTCATCAACTGGCAGCAGGACGCCTACGGCAATTACGTGGCGCGGCTGGTCTTCCCGGAGAAGTCCACGCAACTGGAAGTCGCCGTGGACCTGGTGGCCGACCTCAATGTCATCAACCCCTTCGACTTCTTCGTCGAATCCTGGGCCGAGCATTTCCCCTTCACCTATCCGGCGCAGAGCCTCACCGAGCTGGCGCTCTATCTGGAGAAGGAAGCACCGGGGCCGCTACTGGCGAAATGGCTGGCAGGCTTCCGCGCCGACAAGGGGCTGGGCACGGGCGGCGCCCCCACGGCCATCGTCGATTTCCTGGTGGATATCAACCAGCGCCTGCAGCACGAGATCGCCTACCTCGTGCGCATGGAACCGGGCGTACAGACCCCCGAGGAGACGCTGGGCCTGGCGCGCGGTTCCTGCCGCGACTCCGCCTGGCTGATGGTGCAGATCCTGCGCCACCTCGGCCTGGCGGCACGCTTCGTCTCGGGCTACCTGATCCAGTTGAAAGCCGACCAGGTGCCCCTCGAAGGCGCGGCCGGTCCGAGCGCCGACTTCACCGACCTGCATGCCTGGACCGAGGTCTACATCCCCGGTGCCGGCTGGATCGGCCTGGATCCGACCTCCGGCCTGTTCGCCGCCGAAGGACACATACCCCTCGCGGCCACCGCCCTGCCCTCCTCGGCGGCCCCGGTGAGCGGCTTCACCGATCCCTGTCGCTCCAACCTGGATTTCCAGATGACGGTGACACGCATTGAGGAAGTGCCGCGCGTCACCCTGCCCTACACCCCGGCGCAGTGGGCGGCCATGGATGCCTTGGGCCTGCAAATCGATGCCGAGCTGCAGGCCGGCAATGTCAGGCTGACCCAGGGGGGCGAACCTACCTTCGTCGCTGTGGACAACATGGATGGGCCGGAGTGGAACACCAGCGCGCTGTCCGACGAGAAATGGCAGCGCGCCGAGGACCTTGCCTGGCGGCTGCAACAGCGCTTCGCCCCCGGCGCCCTGCTCATGTACACCCAGGGCAAGTGGTATCCGGGTGAGCCGCTGCCGCGCTGGGCCCTGCCCATCCTGTGGCGCAAGGACGGCGAACCAGTGTGGCGCGATGCCTCGCTGATCTCGCGCGAATCGGTGCCCGGCACCGCCACCCTGGACGACGTGAAGCAACTCGTCGACGCCCTGGCGCTGAAGCTGGGTCTGGACCCCCGCCATGTCATCCCGGCCTGGGAAGACCCCATCCTTGCCATCATGGGCGAGCAGAAGCTGCCGGATAATTTCGACCCGCTGAAAACCAGGCTGGACACCCACGACCTGCGCGCCCAGGTGATCCGCTCGATGGAGAACGGGCTGGAGCACCCCTCGGGCTATGTGCTGCCCCTGCGCGCGCGCGAAGCCGCCAAGGATAAGAAGTCCGATGATGAACAGGCAGCGACCACGGCCTGGCAGAGCTCGCCCTGGCCCTTCAAGCGCGGCCGGCTGTTCCTGCTGGCCAGTTCCCACCCCATGGGTGTGCGCCTGCCGCTTGCTTCGCTGCCCGACCTGCTGCCCGAGGACCTGGAATTCGAGTATGACGTCGACCCCTTCTCCGAGCGCGGCAGCCTGCACAAGGCGCATCAACTGGCCGAGCGAAAACGCCACGCCAAGGCACCGCCGGCCGGGGTGACGCAGGCACGCGAAGTCGTACGCACCGCCCTGTGCGCCGAAGTCCGCGGCGGCCGGCTGCACCTGTACCTGCCGCCACTCAAGCGCATCGAGGATTTTCTGGAACTGGTCTCGGCCATCGAATCCGTCGCCGCCGTCATCAAGGTGCCGGTGCGCCTGGAAGGCTACATGCCGCCGGTGGATCCGCGCCTGCGGGTGCTGGCGGTCACCCCCGACCCAGGCGTGATCGAGGTCAACATCCATCCTTCGGCCAGCTGGTCGGAACTGGTGGACAACATGGGCACGCTCTACGACGAGGCGCGCCGCGCCAGGCTCGGCGCCGAAAAATTCATGCTCGACGGGCGCCACACCGGCACCGGCGGCGGCAACCACATCACCCTGGGCGGAGCCACGGCGGCCGACAGCCCCTTCCTGCGCCGGCCCGACCTGCTGCGCAGCCTGGTCACCTACTGGCAGAACCACCCGGCGCTGTCCTATCTGTTTTCCGGCCAGTTCGTCGGCCCCACCAGCCAGGCACCACGCGTCGATGAAGCACGCGATGACACACTGTACGAGCTGGAAATCGCCTTCCAGCAGATGGACCTGCAACTCAAGTCCGGCACCGAAAGCAACAAGCCCTGGCTGATCGACCGGCTGCTGCGCAACCTGCTGGTGGACCTCACCGGCAACACCCACCGCGCCGAGTTCTGCATCGACAAGCTGTATTCGCCCGACAGTGCCACCGGACGCCTCGGCCTGGTGGAACTGCGCGCCTTCGAAATGCCGCCGCATCCGCAGATGTGCCTGGCGCAGATGCTGCTCCTGCGCGCGCTGGTGGCGCGCTTCTGGCGCCAGCCCTGGCGCAGCCGCCTGGTGAACTGGGGCAACCAGCTGCACGACCGCTGGATGCTGCCGCACTTCATCGAGCAGGACCTGCGCGACATCGCACGCGACCTGCGCGAATCCGGTTACCCGATGGATGCGGACTGGTACACGCCCTTCCTGGAATTCCGCTTCCCGCGCTATGGCACGGTGTCCTATGCGGGGGTGCAGATCGAGCTGCGCCAGGCCATCGAGCCCTGGCACGTGATGGGCGAGGAGATGAGCGCCGGCGCCACTGCGCGCTACGTCGACTCCTCCGTGGAGCGCCTGCAGGTAAAAGTGCAGGGCATGACCCCCGGCCGCCACCTGCTGGCCTGCAATGGCCGCGCGCTGCCGCTGGTGCCCACCGGCGTTCCCGGCGAGTTCGTCGCCGGCGTGCGCTATCGCGCCTGGAACCCGCCCTCGGCCCTGCATCCGACCATCGACATCCACTCGCCCCTGGTATTCGACCTGGTGGACAACTGGAGCAACCGCTCCATCGGCGGCGCCACCTACCACGTGGTGCATCCGGGGGGGCGCAACTACGACACCTTCCCGGTCAACGCCCAGGAAGCGGAATCGCGCCGCTATGCGCGCTTCTGGGACTATGGCCACACGCCCGGACCAATGCAGGTGCGCAGCGAACCGGTGAACCCGGCCTCGCCCATGACGCTGGACCTGCGCTGGACGCCGTCGGCCACCTGATCTCCGGCTGAACCTCCCCTGCCCCGCCCTGGCTGTGTGACGGCATATACTGCCGCCTGCGACATCCGCAAGCCCCGGTACCCCTTACCAGGTACCGGGAAACACAGGACGGAGACAGGCATGAAGAACTGGACAGCGAAGACCCTTGCCATGGCGACAGCCATGGCCACCACGATCGTCACCACAGGCCTGCTGCCTGCAGCAGGCGCCCACGCACAGAACTACCCCAGCAGGCCGGTCAAGCTGATCGTCCCCCTCGCAGCCGGTGGCAGCACCGACATCATCGCGCGCACCATGGCGGCGAAGCTGACCGAATACTGGAACGGCAATGCGGTGCTGGTGGAGAACCGCACCGGCGGCGCCACCATCATCGGCACCGATGCCGTGGCCAAGGCAGCACCCGACGGCCACACCATGCTGGTATCCCCGGCGCCGCTGGTAGTCAATGCCACGCTGTTTGCCGGCAAGTTGCCCTACGACACCCTCAAGGACTTCGCCCCGGTCATCCTGATCAACACCTCGCCGCTGGTGCTAGTGGTCAACACCGACGTGCCGGCCAAAAGCGTGAAGGAACTGATTGCGCTGGCTAGGGCCCAGCAGGGCAGGATGAATTACGGCTCCTCCACCGTGGGCGGCTCGGGACACCTGTCTGCCGAACTGCTCAACATGATGGGCGAAGTGAAGACCCAGCACATCCCCTACAAGGGCAATGCCCCGGCGCTGACCGACCTCATGGCCGGCCGCGTCAGCTTCCTCTTCAATGGCACGACTTCAGTGCTGTCGCTGATCCAGGCCGGTAAAGTGCGCGCCCTGGGCGTCACCAGCCTGACGCGCGTGAGCGTGCTGCCCGATGTGCCCACCATGGACGAGGCCGGCCTCAAGGGCTTTTTCGCCACCGCCTGGAACGGCATCAACGTGCCGGCACGCACACCAGCTGCAGTCATTGCCAAAATCAATGCCGATGCCAACCGGGCCATCCAGTCCACGGAAATGTCCACGCGGCTGAAAAACGACGGTTCGGATGCCGGTGGCGGCACACCCCAGCAATACGACACCTTCATGCGCGAAGAAATGGCGAAGTGGGCCAAGGTCATCAAGATCGCCAACATCCAGGCAGAGTAGCACTCACGACAACCCGCGGCCCTGCAGCAGGGCCGCGGGTCTTCATCAGGGTGGCGCTGCTCTAGAATAGTTGCCTGATCCTGGCCTCTGATTGCGCCACCCCGCCCACCCCTGCTCATCGAACCAAGCCATGCCCACTTACGAATATGCCTGCCCGGACTGCGGCGACTTCACCGCCGTGCGCCCCATGGCCGAATACCTGCAGGACCAGCCCTGCCCGCGCTGCCATGCCGACTCGCCGCGCGTCACCCTCACCGGACCATCGCTGGGCATGTTCACCATGAAGGGCCCGGGCGACGGTAATCGCACGCTGCAAAGCTGCGCCCATCCGGGTGGTTGCCGCTGCTGCTGAAGCATTCCCGGCAGCGCCACCGCAACATTCCTGCCATACCCACGGCCCTTGCGCCGGCAGGCTGGCGCAATCGAGCGGCCTTTACACCACCCCATGAGCTGCCACTTCACTGACTGACGCAAGGCCCGCATCAGCGCTGCGCATGAGGCACGTCATTGCGCCTCAAGGTGCATGACCGCACAGGGTGGCACTGAATGGCACACGCCTTCCGCCCTGAATATGCGTTCGCAGGAATGTTCG
>CAIPGJ010000637.1 GCA_903864555.1 uncultured Pseudomonadota bacterium
GAGCCCGCGGCATTGGGCACCAGCACACGCACCGGCCGCGAGGGAAACTGCTGGGCTTCGGCCTGCAGGGGTGCGCCCGACAGGACCGCAGCGAGAAACGCCGGCAAGGCACCGGAGAGCAGCATGGCTGCGCGCGCAACAGACGGAAAACCCGCGGAACGCACGGAACCGTCATCATTGGAACCTGCGGAATGGTCAGCCTGATCGAGCGGCTGCACGGATGTCTTCACCATGAACTCCTCCTTTGTCGAACCAGCGAGGGCCTGCCATTGTTTTGCCGATGCGCCCGCTGTTCGAAGGCGCTCCTGCTGCATTGCCCGTGAAAAACCGAATACCTTCCTTGCTGCTGCGCCGGATCGGAAAAACAGATGGTGCCGCTTGTCTGGATTGAACAGACGACCTACCGCTTACAAGGCGGTTGCTCTACCACTGAGCTAAAGCGGCTATGCGATATGCATCTCGCTGTGTACCCCCCCGACTGCCCGGCCATACTCCACGCCATCAACAGGACAGGGCAGGTGCGATCAGCAGAGAACCGCGATTATAACGATTGCATATCGGCACAAGGGCCGCGAATCTGACGCACCGGGTGGCCGGCGCTAGAATCGGGGTGATGCCCTGTTCACTGGCGCGCCCTCCGGCCAGCCGGAAACGCCACCCGCCCCGGGTGCCACCTGCGCGGGTAAGGCCTTGAGAAGGCATGCGACGCAAGCCCGAGGCGACAAGGAACGCACAGACGGGTACGCACAGGCATCATGATCACAATGTTGATCTGGCTTCATTAAGCACGTAGCAATGCCTCTGTAATTGATCATTATTGTCAGATTTCTGCCGGACCGGCACAGGGTTCGGCGCCCTGAAACCCGCCCTCTCCGGGGATAGTGCATTTGGACCTGCGACTGAGCAACGACGAAGTCCGCTTCCGCGATGAGGTGCGCGCGTGGCTGCAGGCCGCCCTGCCGGCGGACCTGCGCCGCAAGATGGTGCTGGGGCGGCGCCCTTCGCGCGAGGACTTCGTGCGCTGGCACCGCATCCTGGATGACAAGGGCTGGGCTGCACCGCACTGGCCGGTGGCTCACGGCGGCACTGGCTGGGACGCCACCCGGCTTTATATCTTCAAGGAAGAGATGCAGCGCGCCTTCGCGCCCGAACCCGTGGTAATGAACACCGGCCTCATCGGCCCGGTGATCGCCGCCTTCGGCAACGAGAAGCAGAAACGTGAACTGCTGCCGGGCATCCGCAACCTGGACCTGTTCTTCTGCCAGGGCTTTTCCGAGCCGGGCGCCGGGTCTGATCTGGCAGCGCTCAAGACCACCGCCGTGCGGGACGGCGACCACTACATCGTCAACGGCAGCAAGCTGTGGACCTCGCACGCGCACCGCGCCAACTGGATTTTCCTGCTGGTGCGGACCGACCCCAATGCAAAGAAGCAAAAGGGCATCAGCTACCTGCTGGTGGACATGCAGAGCCCGGGCATCACGCTGAAGCCGGTGATCACCCTGGACGGCGACCGCTGGTGCAACGAGGAATTCTTCGACAACGTGCGCGTGCCGGTGGAAAACCTGGTGGGCGAGGAGAACAAGGGCTGGAACTACGCCAAGTTCGTGCTCGGCCACGAGCGCGCCAACTTCGGCCGGGTGGGCGCGAGCAAGGCGCGCATCGCGCTGGCCAAGGCGCTGGCGGCACAGGTGATCCACAATGGCCGGCCGCTGTCCGAGGACGAAGCCTTTCGCGAGAAGCTGGCCGCCATCGAGGTGGAACTGAAGGCGCTGGAGATCACCAACATGCAGGTGGTGGACAGCATGAAGAAAAGCCATGATCACGGCACCGACCCGAAGGCCTCCATCCTGAAGATCAAGGGCGGCGAGCTCTACCAGATGGCCACCGAGATCCTGATGCAGGTGGCCGGGCCTGACGCCATGGCGCGCCAGACGGCGTACCTCAAGGGCGAGGTGGACGAAACGGCCGGCCCGGACTGGGCGGCCACGACATCGCATAATTACTACATGATGCGCGAGCGCAGCATTGCCGGTGGCTCGACCGAGGTGCAAAAGAACATCATCGCCAAGGCCATACTGGGGCTGTAGCCCGGCTACCCTCATGAACATCATGACCCACACCACCGTCAAGACAGGAGACCCCGGCGCATGGATCTGAGGCTGAACCCGGATGAACAGGCCTTTCGTGACACGGTGCACGCCTGGCTGAAGGCTGCGCTACCCGGGGACCTGCGCCGCAAGGTGGTGCTGGGACAACGCCCCTCGCGCGAGGACATCATCCGCTGGCAGCGCATCCTCAATGCAAAGGGCTGGGCCGCGCCCTCCTGGCCGGTGGAGCA
>CAIPGJ010000638.1 GCA_903864555.1 uncultured Pseudomonadota bacterium
CCCACGGCCGAATGCCGCTGCGTGGTCAGCAACCGCAAGGGCATCGCCGTCTACGTGGCCGAGATCATCTATCGCAACGATTGCATCAAGCTTTACATCAACCTGCTGGGCGAGGAAAAACCGCCTGCCCTGAATGGCAAAGGCAATGGCAAGGGCAAGGGCAAAAACCATGACAAGCCGGTGAACGGGAACGCTAGGAAGACAGCCGGAACCGGCAGCATCGGCAAGCCGGGCAGGGCTCAGAGCAAGCGACCGGTCCCGTCGAAATCCGCCACCCGCACTGCGAGGCGCGCATGACAGACACAGTGAAAGACACCGTACACGAAGCACCGCACAAGGCTGGCGGCCAGGGTCAGAGTCAGGGTGTGGGCCAGCGCGTGCTGCGCAAGGAAGACGACCGGCTGATGCGCGGCCGCGGCCAGTTCATCGCCGACCTGCGCCTGTCCGGGCTGCAGGATGTGGCCTTCGTGCGCAGCCCGCTGGCGCATGCCAGGGTGCTGGGCTTCGACATCCCGGAGCAGTACCGCGGCCAGGTGTTCACCGCCGCCGATCTTGAAGCGGCGGGCGTGCATGCGGTACGCGCCGTGTCGGGGCTGCCCGGCTTCAAGGTCTCCGAGCAGCCCATCCTTGCCGAGGGCAAGGTACGCCATGTCGGCGAGCTGCTGGCCATGTGCGTGGCGCCCACGCGCGCGCAGGCCGAGGACATCGCCGCCGCGGTGCAGCCGCATCTGGAGGCCCTGCCCGCGGTGCACGACATGCTGGAAGGCCGCGCACCGGATTCAGCCCTGCTGCACGAACACTGGGGCGACAACGTCTTCCTGGAAACTTATGTCGATGTGAATTTCGAGGCGGTGAAGGACGCACCGATCCGCGTGTCGCGCGAGATCAAGACCTCGCGCCAGTGCCAGGTGCCGATGGAAGGCCGCGGCGTGGTGGCGCACTGGGACAGCCGCATGGACCAGTTGGTGGTGCACTCTTCCACGCAGATGCCGCACATCGTGCGCTCCGGCCTGTCCGAATGCCTGAACCTGGACCACGGCCAGATCCGTGTCATCTCGCCCGATGTCGGCGGCGGCTTCGGCCACAAGGGCATCCTGCTCACCGAGGAAGTGGCCCTCGCCTGGCTCACCATGCACCTGGGGCATCCGGTGCGCTGGCTGGAGGACAGGCGCGAACACCTGACCGCTGCGGCCAACTGCCGCGAGCACCATTACCGCATCACCGGTTATGCCGATCGTGACGGCAAGCTGCTGGGGATCGAGTGCGAGGCCACGGTGGATTCGGGGGCGTACTCTTCCTACCCCTTCTCGGCCTGCCTGGAGGCGGCGCAGGTGGCGAGCATCCTGCCCGGGCCCTATGACTTCCCGGCCTATCGCTGCCGCACCTGGTCGGTGGCCACCAACAAGTGCCCCATCCTGCCCTATCGCGGCGTGGCACGCACCGGCGTGTGCTTCGCCCTGGAACTGGTGCTGGACGGCATCGCGCGCGAACTGGGCATGGAGCCGCACGTGTTCCGCCTGAAGAATCTGGTGCGGCCGGAACAGATGCCCTTCAACAACATCACCAACAAGCATTTCGACAGCGGCGACTATCCCGAGGCCTTGCGGCGCGCCATCGAAGCCATCGACCTGCCGGCGCTGCGCGCGCGCCAGCAGCGGGGCGAACCCGATGGCCGGCTGGTGGGCCTGGGCATGGCCATCTATTGCGAGCAGGCGGCACACGGCACCTCGGTCTACGCCGGCTGGGGCATCCCCATGGTGCCCGGCCACGAGCAGGCCACTGCACGCATGACCCCCGATGGCGGCCTGGAGCTGCGTGTGGGCGCCCATTCCCACGGCCAGGGCCACGAGACCACGCTGGCCCAGGTGGCCAATGAAATCCTCGGCATCGACATCGCCAAGGTGAGGGTGCTGCACGGCGATACCGCCTTCACCCCCTACTCCACCGGCACCTGGGGATCGCGTTGCATGGTCATGGGGGGCGGCGCCGTGGCGACCGCCTGCGAGGAACTCTCCCGGCGCTGCGCCGCCATCGGCGCGCGCATGCTCGGTACCGACGTCGACAAGGTGAAGCTCGAGGGCGGCAGCGTGGTCGGCCCCGCTGGCAGCGTCACACTGCAGGAGGTGGCGCACCTGTGGTACCGGAAGCCCCAGCACCTGCCGCCGGACGTCAACCCTTCGGGCCTGGAAGTGACTGCGGGTTACAAACCGGAACGCGACTCGGGCACCTTCAGCTATGGCGCGCATGTGGCGGTGGTGGCCGTCGATCCGGAGATCGGCGATGTCGAGATCCTCGATTACGTCATCGTCGAGGATGGCGGCAAGCTGGTGAACCCCATGATCGTCGATGGCCAGCTGTATGGCGGCCTGGCCCAGGGCATCGGCACGGCCCTCTACGAGGAGATGGCCTTCGACACAGGCGGCCAGCCGCTGGCCTCGACCTTTGCCGATTACATCCTGCCCGGCCCCACCGAAGTGCCGGCGCCGCGCCTGTTCCACATGGAGACGCTCTCGCCCTACACACGCTTCGGCCAGAAGGGCATCGGCGAAGG
>CAIPGJ010000639.1 GCA_903864555.1 uncultured Pseudomonadota bacterium
CACGGCATCGAAAGCGACCTTGCCCACCTGATAGGGCTTCATCATGCTGCCCGCACCCACGGCAAAACCCGCGGTTTGCCCTGCGCCCAGCGCCAGCGCATGGGCGGTGCGCTCGGCATTCAAGCCCTGCAGCACGGCGCAAGCGGCCGTGGCTGACAGCCGCCCCATCAGCGACACGGCGTTGAAGCCCCGGTCGTGCATGGCATGGCCCAGGCGCCGCCCGGCGAGCTTCGCCCCGACCTCGAAGCCGGCGATAAAGGCACGGCACAGTTGCGCGTCGTCCACCTGGCCATTGCGCCTGAGGCTGGCCAGCACAGCCGCCCACGTAGGCGCGCTGAAGTGCACATCGGTCCAGATGTGGGTGTCATCAAAGTCCATGGAATGCGAAGCGGTGCCATGCACCATGGCGGCAAAGGCCGGTGTACGCCATTCGCCAGTGAGTAGTGGCGCATCGCCCTCTCCGGAAAGACTGGGGCCACTGTTCGCCACGGCCCGGGTGACCGGCTCATGCAGGCCGCCCAGGACGCAGCCGAACCAGTCCACCAGGGTGTCGCGTGCCGCGGTGATGACTTCGGCCGGGAACCGAGTGGTCGCTGTCTGTGCGGCCCAGCGGGCGGCCACCCAGGCCGGGCCGGCGCCATCGTCAATCGCCAGCTTTGCACCCTCTCCGTGATCTGCGCTCATGCCCTGCCTTCCGTCGCTTGTCGTTCGCCATGCTCTGAGAAGCCGTATGCTTCAAAGCAGCTTCACAGGGGTGTCGGGGATATTTTCCCGGGGTTTTCAGAGTTTCCTGGGTTCGATTGCGTGCGCCCCATTCCGGGGACCTCAACCTTACTCTTCGATCTTGATGCCGTTATCGCGCACCACTTTCGCCCAGCGCTCGGACTCGGAGCGGATCAGTGCTGCAAATTGTGCGGGCGTGCCCCCTACCGGCGATGCGCCGGCCGATTCCAGGCCGCTCGCCACGTCGGGCATTTTTGCGATGCGCGCCAGCGAACTGGACAGACGCTCGATCACGGCAGGCGGTGTCTTGGCGGGGGCGACGATACCCAGCCAGTTGGCGAAGTCGAACCCCGGCAGTCCACGCTCATGCGGAGAAGGCAGATTCGGGAACAGCGAGGAACGCTCCTTGCCCAGCACGGCCAGGAGTTTCAGCTTGCCTGCCTTGATGGGCGGCACCGAGGCGGACAGAAACTGCAGGCCCACGTCGAGCCGGTCGCCCATGAGGTCGAGGGTGATGCCCGCTGTGCCCTTGTAATGCACGAAGGTGATCTTGCCGTCGATCATGCCGTTCATCCACGCCCCCACCAGGTGGGTGATGCTGCCCGCGCCGGCCGTGCCCCAGGTCAGCTTGCCCGGATTGGCCTTCACATAGGACACGTACTCACCGAAATCCTTGGCCGGGAAGGAGGGCCGCGCCAGCATGGACTGCGGTTGCGCGCTCATCTGCGACAAAGGAGCGAAGTCCCGGATGGAATCCACATCCAGGTTGGGATAGAGGGAGTTGATAGTGGTGAAGGTGCCTGTGACGGTCAGGATGGTGTAGCCATCGGGCGCAGCCTTGCCGACGTGGCGCGTGCCGATGGTGGTACCGGCACCCGGCTTGTAATCAGTAACGAACTGCTGCCCCAGCATGGTGGAGAGTTTTCCCGAATAGATGCGCGCCTCGGCATCAGTAGGCCCGCCGGCTGCAAAGGGCACGATGACTGTGACCGGCTTGGAAGGATAGGTCGACGTGCCTTGTGCGAGGGCCAGCAGCGGCGCTGCAGCCAGCCCGGCGGCCAGTGAAATTCGAGACACGTTCATGGAATCCTCCTTTTGAATGATCAAAACCAATTTCTGCAGCAATCGTCATCGGCCAACGCAGTTGTGTCACTCGTTGATGCGGTGCACTTCCGCCTCATCCAGCCCTAGCAGATCCCGAAGTACCTGCCCCGTGTGCTGCCCAAGCCCGGCTATCTCCGGCCGGACACCCGTATCAAGGCCGGGCATCTGGAACGGCGCATTGGGAATGCGGAATTCGCCCCCAGCATCCCTTACTGTGGAAAACGAGCCTCTGAACTCGGTCTGCTCGTCGTGCATGGCCTCTTCTATGGTCTGGTAGCGGGTGCATGGCACTCCTTGCCTCTGCAGGATGGCGATGCACTCACTGCTTGTATGCTCAGAGCTCCATTGCTCCGCCAGATCCATGAGCTGCGCCCAGTTTGCCTCCCGTTCCGAGGGCGTATTGAAACGGGCATCCCAAAGCCACTCCGGACGATGCAGCGCGCCAGCCATCTGCTCGAAATTGC
>CAIPGJ010000640.1 GCA_903864555.1 uncultured Pseudomonadota bacterium
ACCGTCAGCATGTCCGAGGTGGACAAGCGCATTGCCAAGCGCGGGCTCACCCATCTGCAGTACTACAACGGCGGCACCCACCACGCGGTGTTCGGCCTGCCGAACTTCGTGCGGGACCTGACGGTTGGCAAACACCCGGCACCCACCCTGGTCACGTCGCGGCGGGCAGTTTCCTGAAAGTGAGCATCCGCTACTGATGCAGGATGGGCTCACCTGGCATCAGGGTTTGCTGGCCATGACGCGCTGACGCTGCTCGCCCAGGCCCTGTATGCCCAGCATCATCACGTCACCGGGCTTCAGGAATACCGGCACGGGTTTGCGCCCCAGCCCGACACCCGCCGGAGTGCCGGTTGAAATGATGTCTCCCGGCAGCAGGGTCATGTACTGGCTGACGTGGGAAACCAGTTGGGCGGCGGTAAATATCATGTTGCGTGTATTGCCGTCCTGCATGAGTTCCCCGTTGACCTCAAGCCAGATGTCGAGGTTTTGCGGGTTGGGAATCTCGTCGGTGGTCACCAGCCACGGCCCGATCGGTCCAGCCGTGTCAAAACCCTTACCCTTGTCCCACTGCGGTGTGGCACGCTGGAAACTGCGCTCCGACACATCATTGACGATGGTATAGCCGGCGACATGGTCCAGAGCCTGGGCCTCAGTCACGTAACTTGCCTTGGTGCCAATGACCACTCCCAGTTCCGCCTCCCAGTCGAGCATGCTTGAACCGCGCGGCTGGATCACATCGTCATCCGGACCATTGATGCTGGTGGTCGCCTTCAGGAACAGGATGGGCTGGGTTGGCAGCGGAGATCCTGTCTCCAGGGCGTGGTCCCGGTAGTTGAGACCAATGCCGATGATCTTGGAAATGCCGGTGTAGGGAACACCGAAGCGCGGCGTGCCCTTCACCATGGGCAGCGACTCAGGACGGATCTTGCGCAGCTTTGCCAGCCCGCGGGGCGACAGTGTGTCCTGGTCTATGTATTCAATGATGCCGGACAAGTCTCGCAATTGCCCCTGCGCATCGATCATGCCGGACTGCTCGTAACCACTCCGCCCCCAACGACACAGCTTCATGCTACCCCCAGAGTCGCATGGCCGGTACTGGCTGATCATGATGTCCGTGCCCTGACCCCGGGCGAACACTGGCTGCTCTTGTTATCGGCCTATCACGCGGTGAGGGCTGCTGGCAACACCACAGCCACTGTCCGCTCGTAACCAAATTATACCGCTGCAGCGCCGAATGAAACCAAAAAATCCGCGCAAGCGCAGGATTTTATTGCCTATTTTGGAGCCCGGTTCCGCTTGGTCTTCTTCTTGGTCGGGACCAGCACGGTGCCCCGACAGCGTTTGGCACCGCACCAGCAAGGCCAGCAGGTCTTGAGTTTGGCGGTCAGCGGCTCTCCTGCCTCGATGGCGTAGTCGTAACTGAGCTCCTCACCGGGGCGGATGTCCCGAATGGCCCGGATATAGATGCGCCTGTCCTCTTCGAACGTGTCGCAGTTGGGCAGGCAGGCGTGATTGATCCACCGCGCCGCATTGCCCTGGGAACCTCCATCGATGTTGTAGTCATACTCAACGCCGAAAATGAAGGTGTGATTGGGTTTCTCCAGGCTTTCCGGGTAACGACGCTCGATCTCGTCTTCCTTGATGATCTCGCCCTTGTATTCAATGACCGTCTCGTTTTCCTTGATGAGGCGGCGGGCGAACACGCCCCGGCCGTGGATCCCGGATTGGCGCACGACATATTTCGGTCCGGTACCAGCCGTCTTGCGTTTACTGGCAGGTTTGGTTGCCGGCTTGCCGGCGGACTTGCTTGCGGATTTTCTGGTGGACATGGCTGGCCAAAAAACGGGGATTGTCAGTGGACTGGGCCCGGCGCGCAAGCAGACTCTTCCATCCGACCGCAAACAGGGATAAAGTTTCGGTATGAAACCATCCCTCCGACCTCTGGCGGTTCCCGCACTTCTGGTGCTGGCAGCCTTCATGGCCGATGGCGTGCTGGCCAGCACCAAGGGTACTCCCAAGAAGAAGACGGCCTATGGCGCCATTGCCTGGCACAAGGAAAGCAACAGTGTCGGCTACAGCTATGACTACACGACCTCCCGACAGGCCGGCGCGGAAGCACTCCGGCAGTGCGGACATGCCCGATGCGAAGTCATCCTGTCGTTGCAGAATGAATGCGGAGCACTCTATGGCGGATCAAAAGAATATGCCGCACGCCGCGGACATACGGAAGACGAGGCCCGCACCAAGGCGATGAATGCCTGCGGCCCGGAATGCAGGCCCCTGGCCTGGGCCTGCACCCGCTGAGCCCGGCGGAACGCGTATTCCGCCGCAGACCGATCAGCCTGTTACGGCTTCCCCGGTGGCACTGCGGGATGCGCGCTTGCGCTCGTGCTCCAGCAAATGACGCTTGCGAACGCGGATGCTCTTCGGGGTGATTTCCACCAGTTCGTCATCGGAGATGAACTCCACCGCCTTTTCGATCGTCAACTCGATCGGCGGCACCAGGCGCACCGCTTCATCGGTGCCGGAGGCACGCACATTGGTCAGCTGCTTGCCCTTGACCGGGTTGACCACCAGGTCGTTGTCGCGGGAGTGAATGCCGATCACCATGCCCTCGTACACCGGGGCACCGGGGGCAACGAACATGCGGCCGCGCTCCTGTAACTTCCACAGGGCATAGGCCACAGCGGCTCCATTCTCGGCCGAAATCAGCACCCCATTGTGGCGTGCCGCCATGTCCGGCTTCATCGGGGCATAGTCGTCAAACACGTGGCTCTGCAGACCGTTGCCGCGGGTCAGGTTCAGAAACTCGTTCTGGAAACCGATCAGGCCGCGGGCCGGAATGCGGTAATCGAGCCGGACCCGGCCGCGCGCATCGGACTGCATGTCCACCAGATCGCCACGACGCTGGCCGAGCGCTTCCATGACGGCACCCTGATTTGCCTCTTCGACATCCACAGTCAGAATCTCGAACGGCTCGCATTTCACACCGTCGATCATCTTCAGCATCACGCGAGGCCGGGAGACAGCCAGCTCATAGCCTTCACGACGCATGTTTTCGATCAGGATCGTCAGGTGCAATTCGCCACGTCCGGACACCATGAACACGTCGGTGTCCACGGTATCTTCCACACGCAGCGCAACATTGGATTGCAGTTCGCGGTTCAGCCGCTCACGGATCTGCCGGCTGGTCACGAACTTGCCTTCCTTGCCGGCCAGCGGGGAGCTGTTCACCTGAAAATTCATGGTGAGGGTGGGCTCATCCACTTTCAGCAGGGGCAGGGCCTCGGGCTGCGACGGATCCGCGATGGTCTGGCCGATGCCGATGTCTTCGATGCCATTGATCAACACGATGTCGCCGGCCTGGCCTTCTTCGATCTGCACTCGCTCCAGTCCGCGAAAGCCGAGAACCTCGTTGATCTTGGCCTTGCGCTGTGAGTCGTTGCCGGTCATGACCAGCACCTCCTGGCCCGGGCGCACCTTGCCGCGCGCAACACGACCAATGCCGATACGGCCGACGTAGCTCGAGTAATCAATATTGCTGATCTGCAGTTGCAGCGGGCCTTCCGGATCGCCCGGGGGCGGCGGCACGCGAGCGATGATGGTTTCGAACAACGGCCGCATGTCGACGCTTTCCGCGCCAAGCTCGATGGAAGCGTAGCCGTTAAGCGCCGAGGCATAGACCACGGCGAAGTCCAGTTGCTCTTCGGTGGCGCCCAGCTTGTCGAACAGATCGAACGTGGCATTGACCACCCAGTCCGGACGTGCGCCCGGACGGTCGACCTTGTTCACCACCACGATGGGCTTCAATCCCTGCGCGAGCGCCTTGCGTGTGACGAAACGCGTCTGCGGCATCGGGCCTTCCACCGCGTCCACCAGCAGCAGCACGCCATCCACCATGGACAGCACGCGCTCGACCTCCCCGCCGAAGTCGGCATGGCCGGGGGTGTCGACAATGTTGATGTGCACGCCGTTATAGTCAACCGCCGTGTTCTTGGCGAGGATGGTGATGCCCCGCTCGCGCTCGATGTCATTGGAGTCCATGACCCGCTCGGCAATGTGCTGGTGCGCGGCAAAGGTGCCTGCCTGATGCAACAGCTTGTCGACCAGCGTGGTCTTGCCATGGTCAACGTGGGCAATGATGGCGATGTTGCGGATGGGACGTTCGGAACGGGACACTGGGACAACCTTGGAAACGGGGAGGGGGAGATTCGGAGAAGGGCGGCATATTATCAGATAGGCGAGCCCAGAAGTTGTCTTAATTAGCCGATTTATCAGGGATATTTCGGAATTCCGGCTATGGGAAAATGGCGCATGGACGAGCTCGACAAGGACAGTACCGTTTCCGGCGCGCCACGTTTCTGGGTGCCCGGGCCCCTGGAAGCCGGAAGCCGCATCGATTTGCCCGAACGTGCCGCGCGGCATATCGGCGTCAGAAGGCTGCGGGAAGGCGATGCGATAGTACTTTTTGACGGAAACGGCGGTGAATTTCCCGCCATTCTGGGAAAAGTCACGCGTCAGGGGGTCAGCGCGGAAATCGGCGCCGGGCGTGACGTAGAGCGGGAATCCCCGCTGCAACTGACCCTGGCCCAGGGCATTTCGTCCGGTGATCGCATGGACCTGACGCTGCAGAAAGCCACGGAACTGGGGGTCACGGCCATTGTCCCGCTGGCCTGTGAGCGATCGGTGGTGCGCTTGTCAGCGGAGCGCGCCGTGCGCCGATTGGAACACTGGCGCCAGATTCTCATCTCCGCTTGTGAACAATGTGGGCGTAACCAGCTGCCGCAACTGGCACCCGTGATGGATCTGGACGACTGGCTCGCCTCGCTGGGGCCGTCGCAGGATCAGCGCCTGCTGCTGGACCCGCTGGCCGAGGTCGGCATGGCTGCGGTTCGCCTGCCGCCGGCATCCGGGGTGCTGCTCCTGGTGGGTCCAGAAGGCGGGCTGGCCGGGCACGAATGCGCTGCCGCCCGTCGATCAGGATTCGAGAGTGCCCGGCTGGGCCCGCGCGTGTTACGCACCGAAACGGCGCCGCTGGCTGCCATCGCCATTCTGCAGGCCCTACATGGCGACCTTGGTTAAAGTGATCAATTTCATGCATATACCTTGGTAATCATTACGTATACAGGCAAATTATGATCATGCCATATGACACCATTTCGATCCGGTGCAGACAGAACGCGAAGCATCACCATAGCCGCTAAAATCGCAGGCACTCATGGGCACTCATAACTACATCGATACCCGCTTCGTCACCTGGTTCCGTTCGGTCGCGCCCTACTTCCACGCCTTTCGCGGCAAGACCTTCGTCATTGCATTCGGCGGCGAAGTGGTTGCCGACGGCAAATTCGGGGTGCTCGCCCATGACATCAACCTGCTGCACGCCGCTGGCATCCGGCTGGTGCTGGTGCACGGATCAAGGCCCCAGATCGAGTCGCAGCTGAAGCAGCGCCGCGCCAAGTCCCTGTACAAGGACGGGCTGCGCATCACCAATACCGTGGCGCTGGAGTGCGTGAAAGAGGCGGTTGGGCTGCTGCGCATCGAAATTGATGCCCTGCTCTCCCAGGGCCTGCCGAACTCGCCCATGGCCGGCGCGGCCATCAACACGGTGTCAGGCAACTTCATCACCGCGCAGCCCTATGGCGTGCGCGATGGCGTTGATTTCCAGCACACAGGCATGGTGCGCAAGGTGGATGTGGCAGCGATACGCGGCTGCCTGGATGGCAACAACATTGTCATCGTTTCCAATGTCGGCTACTCGCCCACCGGCGAGATCTTCAACCTGACCATTGAAGACGCCGCCGTGGCGACTGCCAGGGCGCTGGCTGCCGACAAGCTGGTGTTCCTCACCGACGAGCCCGTGCGTGACGTCAAGGGCAAGCTCCTGACCGAACTGGCAGCAGACGAAGCCGAAGCGTTGCTGGCCCAGCCCCAGGCCGTGCTGACCGAAGACACACGCCTGTTTCTTGCCCATGCGGTCGAAGCCATCCATGGCGGAGTGCCACGCGCCCATCTGATTTCCCACAAGGTGGATGGTGCGCTGCTGATCGAACTCTACACGCACGAGGGTTCCGGCAGCATGGTCACCGCCAAGCGACTGGAAAGATTGCGCCCTGCCCGCATCGACGATGTCGGGGGCATCCTCCAGCTCATCGAGCCTCTCGAATCGGATGGCACGCTGGTCTATCGCGGACGGCAGGAACTGGAACGCGAGATCCGTCGCTTCTTCGTCATTGAGCACGACAATGTCATCGTAGGCTGCGCCGCGTTGTACCCGTTTCCCAAGGGCAAGACCGCGGAACTGGCGGCGCTGGCCGTTCGTCCGGAGTTCCGGCGTGCCGGCTGCGGCGAACGCCTGGTCGATGCGCTGTCGGCGGAGGCAAAGAAGCGCGGCATACGCAAGCTCGTGGTGCTGACGACACAGACCACCCACTGGTTCATCGAGCGCGGATTCACCCCTGGCAACGTAAGCGCACTTCCGGAGCCCAAGCGCTCACTCTACAACTGGCAACGACGCTCGAAAGTGCTGATCAAAACGCTTTAGAGGTCACAGGGAAGTTTCCCCGGGTTTTTCAGAGTTTTTTAGGCAGGACCCTCATACTCCAGCCGGGCCACATCCGCATGCGATGCGACGGCCCCGGCCGAACACACACAATGGATCAGAAACGGAGACCTTCATGGCACGCATGGTGAATTGCATCAAACTCGGACGCGAAGCGGAAGGAATGGACTTCGCCCCCTACCCCGGAGACCTGGGCAAGCGCATCTTCGAAAATGTCTCGAAAGAGGCCTGGCAACAGTGGCTGAAGCATCAGACCATGCTGATCAATGAAAATCGCCTCAGCCTGGCTGACCCGCGCGCCCGTAAATATCTCGCCGAGCAGATGGAGCGCCATTTCTTCGGCGGCGGGGCCGATATGGCCGCAGGCTACGTCCCCCCGTCAGACTAAGGATAAGGGGCTGTTGACATTCAGTACGCGAGTGCTGCCACGCCCCGGCTGTAAATCAAAGCTCGAGCTTGATGTTGGCGCTTTTCACGATGCGGGCGAATTTCTCCAGATCGGATTTGATCAGGGCGGCGAATTGTTCCGGTCCGCCCGGCCAGGGATCCACCCCCTGCGCATTGAGCCTTTCCTTGAAATCCGCGAGCGACTGAACCCGGACCATTTCCGCTGAAAGCTTGCGCACGATGTCGCGCGGCGTTGCCGCCGGCGCCAGGAAACCGAACCAGTTATTCAAATCGAAACTGGGCAATCCCGCTTCGGTAAAGGTGGGAGTCTCGGGCAGCGCAGGCAAGCGAGCTTTGCCGGTAATGGCCAGAGCACGCAGCTTGCCGGCCCGGATGTTGGGCAGGACTGCCCCTGGGCTGCTGAACATCGACTGCACCTGGCCTGCTATCAGATCGGCCACAGCCGGAGCACCTCCCTTGTAAGGGACATGCTGCATGCTGACCCCGGCGATGGTGTTGAACATCTCTCCGGACAGATGCCCCAGGCCGCCGCCACCGGAGGAGGAGAAATAAAGCTGCCCCGCCCTGGTCTTGGCATAGGCAATGAACTCCTTGAGGGTGCTTGCCGGCACGCCCGGATTGATGGACATCACATATTCCTGGGCGCCTATCGTGGCCACTGGCGCGAAATCCTTGACCGGGTCATAGGGCAACTTGGCGATCAGCAGGGGATTGATTACATGGGTATTCACCACCAGAAGGAAGGTGTAGCCATCCGGCGCCGACTTGACCAGTGCCTCCGAACCAATGAGGGTGTTACCCCCGGGCTTGTTGTCCACCACCACCGGCTGACCCCAGGCCTCGGTGATCTTCTGGCCGTAGATTCGGGTGACATTGTCGGTGCTGGCCCCGGGGCCATAGGGAACAATGATGCGTACCGGCTTGCTTGGCCAGGCCTGCTGCGCAAGGGCTGCGCCGGCTGGCGCGAGAGTCAGGCCGAGGCAAAGCAGGCGGGAAAGGATGGGGAAACACTTCATCGGCGGCTCCTTCAAAGCGGCCGCAACCGGCCGTATGACCGGTATTGTAATCAGGCGGAAGCCAGCCCGAGGCCTCCGCTTACTGCGTGACCGCTCCGTCCGGCGCAGGTCGCAGGTGGCGCACATCGCGTCCTTCGACCATGTAGACCACGTACTCGGACATGTTCTTGGCATGGTCACCGATGCGCTCGAGCGCCTTGGCCACGAACAGGGTCTCCAGGCTGCGAGTGATGGTGCGCGGATCTTCCATCATGAATGTGATCAGCTGGCGCAGGATGGAACGGAACTCGTCGTCCACCAGCGCGTCCTGCCGGACCACCTGTGCCGCCGCCTTGGAGTCCAGCCGGGCAAAGGCATCCAGGGCTTTCCTCAACATGCCCACCGCCAGATTGACCACGTGGGCAAGCTCGAGCTTGGGCATGTGCTGGCGCTCACCACTGTGGGTCAGCTTGGCCATGCGCGCAATCTTCTCGGCTTCATCACCGATGCGTTCCAGATCGGTGATGGTCTTGATGATGGCGATGATCAGCCGCAGGTCGCCGGCTGCCGGCTGCCGACGCGCGATGATCTGGCTGCAGGACTCGTCCAGTTCCACCTCCAGGGAATTCACCCGATGGTCATCGGCAATCACCTGCTCGATGGTGGTCATGTTGCCACTGCTCAGGCCGTCGATGGCCTTGAGGATCTGCTCCTCGACGAGGCCTCCCATGTGCAGCACACGCGTGCGCACACCCTCCAGTTCCGCATCGAATTGCTTGGATATGTGTTCTGCCATGGATAATCGCTCCAGAATACGCGAAGCTAGCATAGCATTGTGACGATCCGGTTTCAGTGGCTTGAGACAAAGAAACACCCTGCGCCCTGCTGGTGCCGGTGCACCCGGCAGTCGCGACCCCGAGTGAAGCGGATCAGCGCGTGATGGTACGCACGCCTGCGGCCGTCCCGAGGAGCAGCACATCTGCCCCGCGGCCGGCAAACAAACCCACCGTGACCACCCCGGCGATGTTGTTGATCTTCGCTTCCAGTTCCGCCGGATTGGTGATGTTCAGACCGTGAACATCCAGGATGAGATTGCCGTTGTCAGTGGTGAAACCCTCGCGCAGACGCGGCTCACCACCCAGGGCGAGCATCTGACGACCGACGTGCGAGCGTGCCATGGGGATGACTTCCACAGGCAACGGGAAGTTGCCCAGTGTGGTGACCAGCTTGGACTCATCGGCGATGCAGATAAATGTGGTCGCCACTGCAGCAACGATTTTCTCGCGCGTCAGTGCCCCGCCGCCACCCTTGATCATGGCCATGCCGTGGGTGATTTCATCCGCACCATCGACGTAGACCGGCAACTCATGCACGCTGTTCAGGTCGAACACATGGATGCCATGGGCCTTGAGGCGGGCCGCAGTCTGCTCCGAGCTGGCCACGGCGCCATCGATGCGGTTGCGCATCTTCGCCAGTTCATCGATGAAGAAATTGGCTGTGGAGCCGGTCCCGACGCCAACGATGGTGCCTTCAACGACGTACTTGATGGCTTCCTGCGCCACCAATAGCTTGAGTTGGTTCTGGTCCATGCCTGCCTTCAGCTTGTTTGCGGGATCAACGCTTGCGCGGGGGCATCAGGTCGGTGCAAACGCCTTCAAAGGCCTCCGCGGACTGTGCCACCGGCTCGCTCAGGGTCGGATGGGGATGGATGGTCTTGCCGATGTCAGTGGCGTCGGCCCCCATCTCGATGGCGAGGGCCACTTCACTGATCAGTTCGCCGGCCCCGCTGCCGACGATGCCACCGCCGATGACCCGGTGGCTGCCTTCCTCGAACAGCAGCTTGGTAAACCCCTCTTCGCGCCCATTGGCAATGGCGCGACCTGAAGCAGCCCAGGGAAACTTGCCCACGCCATACTTCAGCCCCTGCTTCTTTGCCTCGTCTTCGGTGACACCCACCCAAGCCACCTCGGGGTCGGTATAGGCCACCCCCGGAATGACGCGGGCGTCGAAATAGGACTTCAGCCCGGCGGCGGCTTCCGCCGCAACATGACCCTCGTGGATGGCCTTGTGGGCCAGCATGGGCTGGCCGGCAACATCGCCGATGGCGTAGATATGCGGCACATTGCTGCGCATCTGCGAGTCGACGCTGATGAAACCGCGCTCCGAGACGGTCACGCCGGCCTGCTCCGCACCGATGCTGCGGCCGTTCGGCGTGCGCCCGACCGAGACCAGGACCAAGTCGTAAAGCTGGGGCTCAGCCGGCGCTTTCTCGCCCTCGAACCAGACCTTGATGCCTTCGAGCGTCGCTTCGGCCTTCTGGGTGCGGGTCTTCAGCATGATGTTGTCGAAACGGCCGGCATTGAATTTCTGCCATACCGACACCAGATCGCGATCTGCTCCGGCCATGAGGCCATCCAGCATTTCCACCACGTCCAGCCGCGCGCCCAGCGTCGAATACACCGTGGCCATTTCCAGTCCGATGATGCCGCCACCGATGATCAGCATGCGCCGGGGCTGGCTGCGCAATGCCAGTGCGCCGGTGGAATCGACTATGCGCGGATCGTCGGGCAAGAAGGGCAATCGGGCAGGCTGCGAGCCAGCAGCAATGATGGCCTGCTTGAAGCCAACGATCGTGCGCCCCTGGGCCCCTGCCACCGCCAGCTGGTGGGGGCCGACGAAAGTGCCCACCCCCTGGACGACGCTGACTTTGCGGGCCTTGGCCATGCCGGCCAATCCGCCGGTCAGCTTGCCCACGACCTTGTCCTTCCAGCCTCGCAGCTTGTCCAGGTCCACCGTGGGTTTGCCGAAACTCACACCATGCGCCGCCATGCGGCCGGCTTCATCCATCACGGCTGCGACGTGCAGCAAAGCCTTGGAAGGGATACAGCCCACATTCAGGCACACGCCCCCCAAGGACGGATAACGTTCCACCAGCACCACCGACAGCCCAAGGTCGGCTGCACGAAACGCAGCCGAATACCCCCCCGGACCGGCACCCAGCACCAGCAGGTCACATTCCATATCGGCAGCATGACCGGGCGCAGCCAGTGCAGACTGAACGGCAGCCGCAGGGGCGGCGACAAAGGAAGCGGCAGCGGCAGACGCCGGCGCAGGCACCTTGGCAGGGGCTGTCGCTGCGGTGACTTCAAGCAGCAGGATAAGACTGCCCCTCGACACCTTGTCCCCGACTTTGAGCCTGATTTCCTTCACGGTGCCCGCCGCGGGCGAGGGAATCTCCATGGTCGACTTGTCGGATTCGATGGAGATCAGTGACTGTTCGGCGGCGACCGTGTCACCGGGCTTGACCAGCACCTCGGCAACATCGACGTTCTTGAAATCGCCGATGTCCGGGACCTTGATATCGACAGGATTCATGACCTTGCCTTACCGCAGGGGGATTTTCACAGAAGTCCGACCAAACACTGGAACAACAAAGCCGAACATGGGGCAATTTCAGCCGCACGAGGCCGTAAGATCCGATCGATACTC
>CAIPGJ010000641.1 GCA_903864555.1 uncultured Pseudomonadota bacterium
CGGAAGTGTTCTGTGCCACCCCCTCGGGGGACGGCTTCCTCTGGGTGAGCAGCTGGCGCTGCATGTCCTCCAGTTCCTGCACCCGACGCGCGGTGCGCTGCACGTCATCCCCGCGCTCATCACTGCGCAGCACCGGCAGCGGCGTGCGCGCACGGCGGTTCTCATCGGTATTGCCCCCGCCGTCGAGATTGGCCTGGGCCAGCACATCGGGATTGACCGGGCGGTTGCGATGCTTGGCGTTGACCAGCACCACTTCCAAAGGTGGGGCCGTGGTGAGCTTGCGCATGGCATCCGGAAACTGGAAATGGATGGACAGCACCACGGCATGCAGCAGCACGGACACCAGAAGCGCCACAGCCAGTATCCGTTGAGAGCGGTCAAGCTTTGCGAACGGCCCCCATGTCATCAGGGCGCGATGCGGGAAAGCGTCCAGCAGCAATTTCACGAAGGCTTTCAAAGTCCTTTTGAATCAGTTGATTCTACGCGTTTTCTCGTGGTCTTTCTCAACTGGTCGGCGTGGTCTCCAGATGCCTTTTGAACTGGCAGGAGAGGCTGAGTTCAAGCACATCGACATGGCTGACTTCCAGCTCGACACAACTGCCCGAGGGAAGCTCGGGCAGGGACGGCACACGTGCAACATAGGGCATGCCGTCAATACGGACCAGGCTTTCACGCAGCACTTCCCCGGTGAGGGACGCCGGCTTTTCCTGCAGCAGCCAGCGCAGGCACCAGTAGTTTTCCATCTGGCGCTGGAAATCGCCATAGGTGGCATAGGTTGCCTCGAAGTCGGAGATGGCCGACAGCAGTTCGGCCGAGTTGCGGCGAAACGGCGCCGCCTCCCCGGACAGCAGGGCAAGCAGTTGCCATTGGTTGACCAGATCGACATAGCGCCGCAGCGGCGAGCTGGACCAGGCGTAATGGCTGACACCCAGGCCCTGGTGGGGTGCAGCGCCAGTGGTCATGCGCACTTTCCCGCTGGATTGCACGCGGTAGATTGCGGCCACCTCATTCTCGTCAAGCAGTTTGCCCCAGGTACTGTTGGCCAGCACCATGAGCTCGGCCACGAGTTTGTCCATGGGCGCGCCGCGGCGGCGCTGCAGGATCTGCACCCGGTCGCTCTCCACGACAAAGTTGTATTCGGGCCGCTCCTGCTGGTTGGCCTGCTTTCCACGACCTGCCTCCAGGGTCAGGGCAAAACGCCACAGCAGGTTCAACTCGGTGGCATAGGGCACATCAGCGGGAACGCGGCCCTCGACAAAAGCCTGATCCAGCACTTCCGTGTTGTGATGACGAAGATTGGCCACGATGGGTACCCGCTCCACCACGGAGTGAAAGTTCTCGATGGCCAGGGTATCCGGGGCCAGATCGACATACAGCGACACTGCCGGATGCGAGCCACCCTCTGCCAGCGAAAAATCATGGATGACCGGTACCGGCAGCATGGTGATCTTGTTGCCGGGGAAGTACACGGTGGACAGACGTGCCCGGGCAGCCTGCAGGTCCAGCGGCGTGCCGGGCGTAAATCCCAGCGCAGGCGCAGCGATGTGGATGCCGACACGTGTCCGTCCATCGGGCATGGCGGTCACCGAGAAGGCATCGTCGATTTCCGTGGTGCCGGCGTCATCCAGGCTGAAGGCCGCCACGGCGGCCTCGGGGAGCTCCATGGGCAGCGCAACAGACCGCTCAATGTGCAGATCCCCGGCAAAGGTGGTGCCCTCCGGAAAACATTCAAACAGGAAACGCCCGAGATGGTAGTCATGGGTCGAGGCAAGCGCACCACAGGCCTCCAGCACACGCGCCGGAGACAATCCAAGCTGTTGGCAGGCATGCTCCAGCGCCTTGGTCTCTGGCTTGTTGCGATCTGGCCGGTAGAGCAATTCGGGCAGCAGGGAGGCCCACCCTTCGGGCAGGTGATGCGCACATAGTTCGCCTGACCACTGGTCTATCTGTTCCTGGATGCGACGCTTCTTCTCCTGCCCGGCCAGGGCCGCCTTGAGAATGTCGGCCGGGGCGGCACGGTAACGGCCCTTGCCCTTGCGGTAGAAATACATGGGCGCTGAATGCAGCTTGAGCAGGATACCCGCCGCCTCCACCGCGGTAGGGGTCCTGCCGCAATACTCGCGCGCAAGGTCGCCGTGTGCAAACTCGGCCTCGCCGCAGCATTCCCACAGGAAGTGCACGTCGATCTGTCCGGCCGATGACTCCGCCTCGCTCAATAGTTCGGCTGGTCCGGGGCTGTCAAAGCGCAGCATCACCGCAGCAGATTTGATCTTGCTGCGCTTGCCATGGGGCGCCTCGACCTGCAGGGAGGCGTCGCTCTCGGCAAGCACGGTGCCTGCCTTGAAGCCGCCGTTCTCCTCATAAAGAACATGCATGTGTGTCTTGCCTCAATACAGAAAGGGGCGCGATCAGACGCGGCCCCGAATATTCAATGGTGCAGGCATCCCGGCAAATTCCAGGATGGCGGGCAGGTGGGAGGGGAAGCTTTGCAACCCGTGGTCGCCGCCTTCGATGACCATCTGGCGCGCCCCGGCATAGCGTTCGGCAGCGATACGGTAGTCCAGTTGCGCGTCGCCCGTCTCCACCAGCAGAAAATAGCGTGAAGGCGTGATGCGAGGCAGCCACATCTGCCGCCATTGCCGAAGGTGATCTTCCGTCAGGACGTAGGTGTCATGCGTGTAGATGTTCTGCTGAAGCCCCAGATAGGCTTTCAGGCCATCCTGCGGGGTGATCGAAGGATTGAGCAAAATTGCGCGCGCATCGTGCTTCTCGGCCAGCCAGGTGGCGTAAAAGCCGCCCAGCGAACTGCCGATGAAGCAGTAGAGTCGATCTCCCAGCCGGGCCATTTCCGCTTCGACCCTACGCATGGCTTCATCGCCGGCAACCGGCAGTGCCGGGCAGAGCAGGCGATCCTCGAGACCGAGCTCACGCATGCGCGCCCTCATCTGCGTGGCCTTGACCGACTGCGGCGATGAATTGAACCCGTGCAGGTAGATGATGAACGGATCGCCGGCAAGCATGTTCAGTGTTTCCCAGCCATGGCATCAAGCAGTTTCTGGTGCACGCCCTGAAAACCGCCATTGGACATGACCAGCACATGATCACCGCTGCGGGCGAAGGCGGTGACCTGCGAAACCAGCGCGTTCAGGTCTTCATGGCACTCGGCCCGCCCCCCCAGTGGCGCCAATGAGGCCCCAGCATCCCAGCCCAGCCCACCGGTGTAGCAGTAGACTCGGTCGGCGTGAGCCAGACTTCCGGGAAGTTGGTCCTTCATCACGCCAAGCTTCATGGTGTTGGAGCGCGGTTCCAGCACGGCGAGAATGCGCGAAGTGCCCACCTTGGCCCGCAAACCCGCCACGGTCGTGGCAATGGCCGTGGGATGGTGGGCAAAGTCATCATAAACGGTGACGCCACCGGCGATGCCGCGCACTTCCATGCGCCGCTTCACATTTTCAAAGCGGGCCAGTGCCTCCACGGCAGCTTGTGCCTCCACGCCAGCATGACGCGCCGCGGCCACCGCGGCCAGCGCGTTGAGGCGGTTATGCTCGCCCATCAGATTCCAGGTGGTGCGGGCGACCAGGTCGCCGCTGAAACACACTGCAAGTTCGTCAGCCCCGGCATCGCCCAAATGCCATCCGGCCGCCACACCAAAGCGTTCCACAGGCGTCCAGCATCCACGCCCGAGCACTCGATCCAGGCTGGCTTCACGTCCATTGACCACGACCAGGCCACCACCAGGGACCGTTCGAACCAAATGGTGAAATTGCGTCTCGATCGCCGCCAGATCGGCGAAGATGTCGGCATGATCAAACTCAAGATTGTTCAAAATCGCAGTTCGCGGACGGTAGTGGACGAATTTGGAACGCTTGTCGAAGAAGGCCGTGTCGTACTCGTCGGCCTCGATGACAAAGAGCTCATTGGCGGTCAGCCGGGCAGACAGGCCAAAGTTCTCGGGCACGCCACCGATCAGAAATCCAGGATTGCGTCCGGCTGCTTCGAGTATCCACGCCAGCATCGAGGAAGTTGTCGTCTTGCCATGGGTTCCAGCGACCGCCAGTACCCATTTACCGGGCAGGATTTCGTCAGCCAGCCACTGGGGCCCGGAGCGGTAGGAGAGCCCGGCATCCAGTATGGCCTCCATCAGGGGATTACCACGGCTCACAACATTGCCGATCACCCAGACATCCGGCCGCAACTTGAGCTGATCGGCGCCGAATCCTTCGATCAGTCCTATGCCAGCCTGCTCCAGCTGGGTGCTCATGGGCGGATAGACGTTGGCGTCACACCCGGTGACCTTGTGTCCGGCCGCCCGCGCAAGCAGCGCAAGTCCACCCATGAAAGTGCCGCAAATGCCGATTATGTGAATATGCATGGAGGAGAGTTCGCGCGAATGGCGCAGGGAAGGCGATAGAATTTTAACAGTCAGTCCGCGCGCGCCGTCAGACAAGCCATCTTCGACACCATCCAGAGCAGCCTTGAGTCATTCATGCCAAGAGACAACCGGAACAAGCAACAGATCCGCGCCAGCATTGCCGCTGCCGCTGCCCGCATCATGGCCGAGGACGGTCTGGATGATTTTGCCCTGGCCAAGCGCAAGGCCGCGCGACAGCTGGGGGTGCAATCGGCCCAGGTTCTGCCGGACAACGCAGAAATTGAAGAGGCATTGCGTCAGTACCTGGACCTGTACCAGGCCGAGGAGCAACCCAAGCGGGTGCGCGCCCTGCGGGAAGAGGCTCTCCGGGCCATGCAGATGCTCTCGGACTTCCGGCCCTACCTAAGGGGACCCGTGCTCAAAGGCACCGCAGGCCGTTTCAGCGCAATAGACCTCCAGTTGTTTGCAGATGACAGCAAGTTGGTGGAAATTTTCCTGCTTAACCTGAAATTGCCGTTTGAAGTGGTTGAACCACGCAATCAGGGTGCGCGCGACCGCGGCATCCCGGTTTTTCGCCTCAATTGGGAGGGCGTAGAGCTGAATGTGGCAGTCCACCCCTTGAATGACGAGAGAGTGACTGCACACCTTGCAGGCCATCCACGGGAACGCGCCTCCATCAGCAACCTGCGTCTTCTTCTGGATCAGCCAGACAGCCCGCAACCTGGAAATCCGGAATGAGGCTAAGCCGCCGTCAGTGGATAGGGATGGCTGCCGCCGGAATGGGTGCCGCCGCTGCCGGTGTGGTCATCAACCGGGTGTGGATGCAGGGAAAAGAAGGCGGCGAAGTGCCCTTGTGGGAAGTCAGCCTTCCCGACCTGGATGGTCAGCAGCAATCCTTGGGCCAGTGGCGCAACAAACTGCTGTTACTGAATTTCTGGGCTACCTGGTGCGAGCCGTGCCGGGAGGAGATCCCGGCGCTGGTGATAGCACAGAAGAAACACGGCAAAAATGTCCAAATTGTTGGCATCTCCGTCGATTCGGCTGACAAGGTCCGCGAATTCATCCCCCAGTTCCAGATCAACTACCCTTTGCTTGTGGCCGATCTCGGAACGATCCAATGGATGAAAGGGTTGGGCAATCAATCCGGAGCTTTACCTTACAGCGTGTTCATCACCGGTGCCGGGAAGGTGGTCCATCAGCATCTCGGAGCCCTCACATTCGCGCAACTCGAAGCGGCGTTCGCAAAATGGCTGAAGCCGGGCGGATAGATTCGCCCAAATTCATGCAAAATTGGACAAATTGAGGCGATTTGCGGCAAACTTGCAATATGATGAAGGCAACTGCACGCAATATTGGCAAACCTGCTGCAAAGAATACGGTGTGGGTCATCCATGGCCCCAACCTCAATCTGCTGGGTAGCCGCGAACCCGACATTTACGGCAAGGACACCCTATCCAGTATCAATCAGAGGCTGCAATTGCTGGCAAAATCCAGCCAGTGCGTCCTCGAATGTTTTCAAAGCAACTTCGAAGGCGCGTTGATCGAGCGGGTACATGCTGCGAAAACGCAGGGAATTGCATTCATCATCATCAACCCTGCAGGGTTGACCCACACCAGCGTGAGCCTGCGGGATGCGCTGGCCGGGGTGGACATTCCGTTTATTGAAGTCCATCTGTCCAATATCCACAAGCGTGAGCCTTTCCGCGCCAAGTCCTATTTTTCCGACCTTGCGGTGGGAACCATATGCGGGCTGGGAAGTGTCGGTTATGACTTTGCGTTGCAATTCGCCCTGAATCGCCTGCCTGCGCAGGCTGGGCGTAAGCCACGCACCTGATCCGGGAGAAAGCAAATGGATCTCAGAAAACTCAAGAAGCTCATCGACCTGGTCGAAGAGTCTGGCATCACCGAACTGGAAGTCACCGAAGGCGAAGAAAAGGTCCGCATCGTCAAGAGCGGGCGGGCCATCGGAGAAACCACCATTGCGGTCCCTGCGGTGGCAGCCGCGCCTGCTCCTGCCACGGCTGCCGTTGCGGCAGCGCCGGCAGCCGTGGCTGCGGCACCAGAGCATGCCGGGGAAGTCGTGAAGTCGCCCATGGTCGGCACCTTCTACCGCTCCGCCTCGCCGGGCACCAAGGCCTTCGTCGAGGTCGGCGATACGGTCAAGAAAGGCCAGCCCGTGTGCATCATCGAGGCCATGAAACTGATGAACGAGATCGAGTCGGATGCCGATGGCGTAGTGAAGGCCATCCTGGTGGAAAACGGCCAGCCGGTCGAATACGGCGAGCCACTCATCGTTGTTGGCTGACCCAGCCCGTCGCTGACGCGGCGCCTCAATCCAGGCACAAAGCATGTTTGAAAAAATCCTCATTGCCAACCGCGGTGAAATTGCGCTGCGCATCCAGCGTGCCTGTCGCGACATGGGCATCAGAACCGTGGTGGTTCATTCGGAAGCCGACCGCGAAGCCAAATACGTAAAGCTTGCGGACGAGTCGGTCTGCATAGGCCCGGCCCCCTCATCGGCCAGCTATCTCAACGTCCCGGCCATCATCAGCGCTGCCGAAGTGACTGACGCCGAGGCGATCCATCCCGGCTACGGCTTCCTTTCGGAAAACGCGGACTTCGCCGAGCGAGTGGAGAAAAGCGGATTCGTCTTCATCGGGCCGCGTCCGGAAACCATACGGCTCATGGGCGACAAGGTCAGCGCGAAGCAGGCCATGATCAAGGCGGGCGTGCCTTGCGTGCCCGGTTCCGAAGGCGCCCTGCCCAGCGAACCGGCCGACCTGATCAAGCTTGGACGCAAAGTAGGTTATCCGGTGATCATCAAGGCGGCCGGCGGTGGCGGCGGCCGCGGCATGCGGGTGGTCCACACCGAAGCGGCGCTCAAGAACGCCGTTGCGCTGACCCGTGCGGAAGCCGATGCAGCTTTCGGCAATCCGACGGTCTACATGGAAAAGTACCTGGAGAACCCTCGCCATATCGAGATCCAGGTGCTCGCCGACGAACACCGCAATGTCGTCTATCTGGGCGAGCGCGACTGCTCCATGCAGCGCAGGCACCAGAAAATCATGGAAGAGGCGCCGGCCCCGGAGATCACGCCGCGCCTGCGTTCCCGTATCGGCGATCGTTGCGTCGAGGCCTGCAAGCGCATGAACTATCGCGGCGCGGGCACCTTCGAGTTTCTCTACGAAAACGGCGAGTTCTACTTCATCGAGATGAACACTCGCTTACAGGTGGAGCATCCGGTGACGGAAATGATCACCGGCATCGACATCGTGCAGGAACAGATCCGTATCGCCGCAGGCGAGAAAATGCGCTTCCGCCAGCGCGACATCGAGTTCCGCGGCCATGCCATCGAATGCCGGATCAATGCCGAGCACCCCTTCACCTTTGTCCCTTCCCCGGGCAAGATCACGTCCTACCATCCACCGGGCGGGCCCGGAATCCGCGTCGACTCCCACGTCTATCATGGCTACACGGTGCCGCCCAATTACGATTCGATGGTGGGGAAGATCATCGCCTATGGCGCTGATCGTGACCAGGCGATACGACGCATGCGCATCGCCCTGTCCGAAACAGTAGTGGGCGGCATACTGACCAACATTCCGCTGCATCAGGAACTGCTGAACGATACGCGCGTAATCAAGGGTGCCGTCAGCATCCATTACGTCGAGAAAAAACTCGGCCAGGAAAAGAAGAGCTGAGCGGACACCAGCCCATGGGCTATATCTGCCTGGTGATCGACCTTGAAGCCGGCGTGGCGGAGCGGTTTTCCGATGCCATGCTGGAATCCGGTGCCTTGTCGGTCAGCGTGGAAGACCCTCTCGCCGGCACGCCGGCGGAGGTTCCGCTGTATGACGAACCGGACTGGAAGGAAGACGACGCGGCCGGTGGCTGGACGCTTTATCGCCTGCGGGTGTTGTTTCCCCAGGACACACCGGACCTGCCAGGCATTGTTGCTGCAGCAGCAGACGTAGCGGACATGGCAGCCGTGCCGGCCTTCCAGCTGGAAGAAATTCCCGAAGAAGACTGGGTCCGGCGTACCCAGTCGCAGTTCGAACCGATCCGCATTTCCGACAGGCTCTGGATTGTTCCCTCCTGGCACAGCCCACCCAACGCCGATGCCATCAACATTGCGCTGGATCCCGGCGTGGCCTTTGGCACCGGCGCCCATCCAACCACACGGCTGTGCCTGCGCTGGCTGGATGAAACCATAAAGGGCGGCGAAGCCGTCCTCGATTACGGATGCGGATCGGGCATCCTCGCCATTGCGGCATCCCGTCTGGGTGCGGGAAAGGTAGCCGGGGTAGACATTGAAGCCTCTGCCCTCGTGGCGGCACATGACAATGCCGCAGCCAACGGGGTACAGGCGGATTTTCTGGGTGCTGGTGACATGCTCGATTTCCAGGCCGACATCCTGGTGGCCAACATCCTTGCCAATCCGCTCAAGGTCCTTGCCCCCGTGCTGGCCGGCCACACCCGCGCCGGCGGACGCATTGCGCTCTCGGGAATCCTGGTACCGCAGGCGGATGAAGTGATGCAGGTATACAGTCCCTGGTTCTCGATGGCGGCAGGAACCAGCGAAGATGGCTGGGTTTGTCTGACTGGAAGACGCCTGCCATCCGATCATGGCCGATCCGATGACCCGCCAGCAGCCGGCGCTGATAGCACCCTTAGCCCTGCATCACCCATGATCACACGCTGTACTGCCTGCAACACCGCATTCCGGGTCTACGAGAATCAGCTCGCAGCTAGGGATGGACAGGTGAGATGTGGTCATTGCAGCGCCATATTCAACGCCCGCATGAACCTGGTATCGTCCGGCCCACCCGCCGCCAGCCAGGATGACGGTGCCGATCGGAAACCTGATTCTGATTCTGATTCCGCCGCTGATCCGGTGCGCGATCACGGTTGCCAGTCCGTGTCCAAAGATCAGACTGGGAAGCAGTCGGGCGCAGAGGCGGACACGCCTATACCGGCTGATCTGGACCTGTCCGGACGAGCAGGCGCTGAAGGTGGTCTGCCAGACAATCCTGAAGAACCCTCTGAGACGCCACAGGATCTCGATTCTTTCCAGAGAGCGCAGCCCGATCAGTCTGCAACCGGAAACGAGCCCCAGTGCGACATTCCGGCAGAGGACAAAGCTGCTTCGGATGCGGCTGCCACCACAGCGGTCGCCCCGGCAAGGGTTGGCACGCCCGCCGTGCAAGCGACCTTGGGGATTGCAGCATCAGGTTCTGGTGCCGCAGGTGAATTCGAATTCGTGCGCAACCGGCGACGGGCAGCAAGGTCAGGCAGGGCCGCAGGACTGGGAGCAGCAGTCCTTGCACTCACCCTGTTGCTGCAAGCAGGATTCCATTTCCGGGGCGATCTGGCCCTGCTGTTCCCGCAATCAAGGCAATGGCTCCAGAGCGCCTGCAACGCGATCGGCTGCAGCCTTCCACTGCCACGGCGATCGGAACTCCTCAGCATCGAATCCTCCGATCTGCAGGCCGATAGCAACAACCCTTCAGTGATGATCCTATCTGCAACGCTGCGCAACAAGGCGCCTTTTGCCCAGGCGCCCCCGGCGCTGGAATTGACCCTGACCGATGTGCAGGATCGTCCCGTCGCGCGGCGGGTGCTCACGGCCTCCGACTACGTGCCCCGGACATTGCGCAAGCCCGAGTCTTCGCCACCCAGCCAGGATAACTTTCCCGCCGGAACGGAATGGCCGCTGCGCATCCGCTTTAACGCCTCGTCCCTGCAAGCCACGGGCTACCGGCTCTACCTGTTTCACCCCTGACCGCTTCAGGCAGCCATTTGCGCTATCCTTCGCAGCTTCGCCCAATTCGAACCAAACAAGGAGACAGACATGGCAGGCGTAACGCTTGGTGGCAACCCAATCACCGTTCAAGGTAATTTCCCCCAACCAGGGCAGACTGCGCCTGAATTCAAGCTGGTCGGCAAGGACCTCAAGGATATGTCCCTGGCTGACTACGCCGGCAAGCGCAAGGTGCTCAACATTGTCCCCAGCCTGGACACGCCCACCTGCGCGACTTCGACACGCAAGTTCAACGAAAAAGCCGCGTCCCTCGACAACACGGTGGTGCTGGTGGTTTCCGCCGACCTGCCTTTTGCGATGAACCGCTTCTGCACCACTGAAGGCCTGCAGAATGTGACCTCCCTTTCCCTCATGCGGGGCCGCGAGTTCCTCAAGAACTACGGCGTCGAGATCGCCAGTGGCCCACTGAGCGGCGTCTCTGCGCGGGCCGTCGTGGTCCTCGACGGCAGCAACAAGGTGCTGCACTCGGAGCTGGTTTCCGAGATCAAGAATGAACCCGACTACGACGCCGCTCTGGCCGCACTGAAATAAGTCTCACCCACGTCCACCCGACTATTTGAACGTTGACCAAGGCCGGCGTACCGCCGGCCTTCTCTTTCTCCAGGCTTGAATATGCGCACGCTCATCTGCGGTTCCATTGCATTCGACAATATCATGGTGTTCCAGGGCCGCTTTCGCGACCAGATCCTTCCCGACCAGATCCACATCCTGAATGTGGCCTTTCTGGTGCCTGAGTTGCGGCGCGAGTTTGGTGGCTGCGCAGGAAACATCGCCTACAACCTGCGATTGCTCGAAGGTGACCCGCTCATCATGGCGACGGTAGGTTCGGATGCCACCCCCTACCAGCAGCGCCTGGAGAAGCTTGGTTTCGACTGCCGCTATGTGCGCGAGGTCCCGGAAAGCTTCACCGCCCAGGCCTTCATCACGACCGATATGGACGACAACCAGATCACCGCCTTCCACCCCGGGGCGATGAACCACTCACAACTCAATCACGTCACGGCCGAGGCCGGCGCCAAGCTGGCCATCGTTGCACCCGACGGGCGCAACGGCATGCTGCAGCATGCCCGTGAGCTGGCCGACCTGGGAGTGCCGTTCATTTTCGATCCGGGCCAGGGCATGCCGATGTTCTCGGGCGAAGAACTGCTGGATTTCATCGACAAGGCAGCCTACGTGGCGGTGAACGATTACGAGGGCAAGGTGCTGGAGGAGAAGACCAGCCGCTCCCTCAAGGAACTCTCAGGACGTGTCGAGGCTCTAATCGTCACCCGCGGCGGGGAGGGTTCAAGCATCCTGAGCAAGGGAAAGCAGTTCGACATTCCGTGCGTAAAAGCCGATCAGCTGGTTGATCCCACCGGTTGCGGAGATGCCTACCGGGCCGGCCTGCTGTACGGAATCGCCACGGGACGTGATTGGCAGACCACGGGGCAGCTTGCCTCCCTGATGGGCTCGCTCAAGATTGCCTCCAGGGGCGGTCAGAATCACCTGACCACCCGCGCTGAAATCGCAAGCTTGTATCGCCGTCACTTTGGTTCTGATCTTTAACCGGACAACACAGGAACACTGACCATGAATGCCCCGACCATACTGAGCCTGGTTGTTGCCCTGAGCCTGCTGGCAGGATGCGCCACGCCCAGCAGCTCCGGACGTACTTATTCAACCCGGCAGGCTGGTCAGGAACAGACCGTCAGACTGGGCGTGGTCGAGTCGGTGAGAGAGGTCGTCATCGAGGGATCGCGCGGGCCGGTGGGAACCATCGCCGGGGGTGCCGTGGGCGGCATTGCGGGCGCCAACGTCGGCGGCGGGCGGGGCTCCACGATAGGATCCATCCTCGGGGCGGTGGCGGGGGGTGTCGCCGGTCAGGCACTGGAACGCAACGTCACCGAGCGCAAGGGGCTGGAGATCACGGTACGCCTGGACAATGGCGAACTTCGCGCCATCACCCAGGATGCGGACGAGCAGTTCCGTGCCGGTGAACGTGTGCGCCTGCTCTCGGGCAGCGGCATCACCAGGGTCACGCACTAAGAACTGCTTTCATACCGAAGCGCGAAGTACGAAACCAGCTCTTGGTCCGCCCACACAGAATTCCCGGCTGTCAGGCTGCTGCCGGTATCGCTCGGGTACCATAGACGCCGTGCGATCGCGGCGCCCCTCAACCAACGGTCTTGTTCACCGCAGCTGGAAATTGCTGCGTTTGGCGCTGCACCTTCTGGCCGGCCTGTATGTCGCACTGGTGCAGTACCCCAGGTTTAATGTTGCAAGACAACGCTCCGCAATGCGCAGTTGGTCACGACAGTTGCTGAGGATTCTGCAGCTCAGGGTCCGCACCCGTGGCCTTCGACGCCTTCCAGCACAGTGCCTGATTGTCAGCAACCACATTTCATGGCTCGACATCTTCATCATCTCGGCTCGATTCCCGGCAGTCTTCGTCGCGAAATCGGAGATCAGGGACTGGCCGCTGATTGGCCTTCTTTGCGCCCGGGCAGGCACCATATTCATACAGCGGGGCCGGCGCGCTTCGGCGCGGCATGCCGGCAGGCAATTGGCCTCCGCCTTGCATGAGGGCAGGGCGGTCAGCATTTTTCCAGAGGGCACGACAACGGATGGGCTGCAGGTGGCTGTCTTCCATCGGGCCCTGTTTCAGCCTGCCATCGAAACCGGCGCCAGTGTCCAACCTGTGCTGCTGCGATACGTGGACCACTCCGGCGCTTACAGCGCTGCGCCGAACTACATTGGTGACACGAGCCTGATGGAATCCATCTGGCAGCTGGTCTCGACGTCAGGACTGGTGGCCGAGATGCATCTGCTGCAACCCATTGAAACCGGGGAATGCAGTCGGGAAGAGCTGGCCGCCTCTGCGCGAACCGCTATTCAGGATGCCTTGCTGCAGGCATGCGGCTCGGTACCTGGAATACCTTGCCGTCCTCCAGCCGAAAGGCCGTAAGCTTCCCGCCCCATACACAACCGGTATCCAGCGCAGCGATCGTCGGAGTGACTCGCAGGCCCAGGGCCGACCAGTGTCCACAGACAATCATGGCATCTGCTGACTGCCTTTGCGGCAGTTCGAACCAGGGATGAAGCCCAGCAGGCGCATCATCGACTTCACCTTTGGCATCAAAGTCCATCACACCCTTGTCGGAAACAAAGCGAAGGCGGGTCATCGCATTCACCGTCAGGCGCCAGCGGTCCATGCCACGCAGGTCTGGCGCCCAGCGGTCCGGTTTGTTGCCATAAAGGCCTGCGAGAAATCCGCAATATCCGGGTGAACCCAATTGCGCCTCGACTTCACCCGCCAGCGATATGGCCAGCGCCAGATCCCAAGCCGGCAGCAGACCGGCATGGACCAGTACCCGGCCGTGTTCATGATGAAGCAATGGCTGTCGGCGCAACCAGTCCAGTAATTCCGCGGCGTCAGGTGCCGCGATAAGTGCGCTGAGTGTGTCGCCCTTGCGCGCCCTTTGCACCCCGCATGCGACGGCGAGCAGATGAAGGTCGTGATTGCCGAGGACGGTCACTGCGCTGTCGCCCAGCGACCGTACCATGCGCAACACCTCCAGCGAATCTGGACCACGGTTCACCAGGTCCCCAACGAGCCAGAGCCTGTCGCACCCTGCGTCGAAGCCGATCTGCTGAAGAAGTTCCCGGAACTCGGCGCAACATCCCTGGATGTCGCCTATGGCATATGTGGGCATGGCGTGGCTGTTGACCGGCAAATTGAAAATGACACAGGGCCGGCATCCGCCGGCCCTGTGTCAGGGTATAAGCTTTCGCGGTTCGTTTCAACGCCCTCCCAGGAAGGAAGCTCGCCGCAAGCCTTGGCGCCACGCTGAGCCGAGCTCGCCTCGTGGGCCCTACGCAATGGGAAGCCCCTTCTCGTGCAACAACACAGTGAGCAGCAGCCTGTGATCCGAACTCCCGTGCCAGCACACAATGCGCTGATTCCTGTGTCGCCTCAGGGCCACTACGCAGTGTGCCGATACGTCTGCACGCAACGACGCAGTGGACCATCTGTTACGAGCAAACCTCGTTCGCCCCCACGTAGTGTCCAGAATTTGCCAGAATGGGGCGTTGCGGCTACGTGCCTCGTCCCCCTTTCCCAATAACCAATCGCATCCGATCGGTTCAGAACAGGCGACGATACTGGATGGCTTCAGCCACGTGATCGGTTTGCAGCTGTTCGCTGCCAGCCAGGTCTGCAATGGTTCGGGCCATCTTCAACACACGGTGGTAACCGCGCGCCGACAGGTTGAGCCGGGTCATGGCCTGTTGCAGCAACTGCCCTGCAGTCCGGTCCACGCTGCAGTGTCC